>JAACPN010000083.1 GCA_009995425.1 Legionella sp.
TTTTGTTTTTATCAACGGTTAACCGTACAGCCAAGGCCTATGCAACGGTTATTTTAGGTGCAGAATATATTTTGTCGCTTTTGCCTCGGCAAACCCACAGTTTTGAGCGTTTTATTCGTCCGAGTGAATTAGCCTCGGGTGTACGCCAAGTCGGTCTTGACGTGCTCGGTGTAACTGGGCTTGATTATCATCCGTTTACGCGAAAAGCGGTGCTTGTTGAAGATTGTGTGGACGTTAATTATCTGTTGGTAGCAAAAAAGATGGGCTTTGTTTCCTAACCCCACACCCTTGAGTTCGCAAACAAAGCTACAATTCACTTGACTGTAATAACCTTGCACCATGCTTCACTAATTGCTCTTTTATTGAAGGCATTCGATTGCTATCGAAGGGTGCCGTCGCATCCAAAATTAAAGCCGCATCAAAACCAGCTTGAAGCGCATCAAGCATTGAGTAAAACACACAAACTTCTGCACATAAACCACAAAAATACAGTGTCTTGGCACCCAACTCGCGTAAATAACCCGTCAGTCCAGTGCTTTTTTTATGATCGTTATCATAAAAACCACTATAGCTATCCACCTGTGCATCCATCCCTTTCCTAAAAATAGCACTAAACTGTTTCGTTTCTAGGGTGGGATAAAAATCTGCACCCAATGTACCTTGCACACAATGTGTTGGCCAAAGCATTTGATCGATGCCATTCAGTTTGATCACCTCAAACAGTTTTTTTCCAGGATGATTGATTGCAAAACTAAGGTGATTTTTCGGATGCCAATCTTGTGTTGCGACCACCACATCAAATTTTGGCTGTAATTGATTAATCATGGGTACAATCTGATCTGCCTGTGGCACAGCGAGGCTCCCTCCTGACATGAAATCATTTTGTAGATCTAAGATAATCAGTGCTTTCATCAATCACCTCGCTTGTATGTTTGGGATGGTTCAAATCGAGTGAACACGCAGCGCAATAACTTCCTAACTCCCAAAGCTTGATTGCAATTCCGTCGTTTGTTCCGTCGATATTTCCGTCGATATTTCCGTCGATATTGAGTCGGAGGAAAACAATCGATAAGATCGCTTACGATTTTTAGGGGGTGTTTCCCATGGTGATGTGGCGTCGTTTGTTTCAAGCTTTTTAGGTGTACCTAAAACAGCCGTTTCTTTTATCACCTGCTCTATTAATTCTGAAGATAATTGAGCTCCCTGGATTCTTTTGTTTGATGCGCCTGAGTTAAAAGCCCCTGATGAAAATTCATATTCCAATTCATTTAAGGCATTTAAGGCATTTAATCTCAACGCAAATCCGCCCCATTCAGATTTGTTTGTTAATCCACATTTTTGTTCAAATAAAAGCTCATGAGCGGATTTTACATCCGGTGTTGCGTCATGCAGCATATCAACAATTCTTGGAACATAATTTTGTTTTAACAGTGAATTTATATGATTTAGATCCAGTGGTTCATCATTATCATTAATAGCCGTCATATTTTCTAAATTGTCACGCATGAGCGTTCCTGAGATCGCGTTTCCGTTTCCATCGAGTTGAAGCCGTACTTTTTGTGGTATACATGGGGCGAATACAATCGTATTATTTTCTTTATGAATTAACCCAACAATCGGCTGACCTTTGTGTAAAAAAAATAATTCTTTTTCTTCGTTACTTATTGGCATGATAAAAATATACTCCTATCGTTGTAATCGCTGTTGCACGTCGAGGTTGAAAGGGCGGACAATACTAACTATCCTCACGAGCGACTTCCACAATACTGATCATCAAAATACTTCTTCAGTTTCATGCGGCACGTACCACGGCTTAAACCCAGCAACGTAGCTGCCTTACTTTGGTTGTACTTGCAGTGCTCAATAACCGATTTAAACAGTGCAGGCTCCATTTGCTCAAGCACCATGTCATGCAGGTTGGTAACGCCCTGTGTTTCGGGTAACGACAAAAAATTTTCAATTGATTTTTTGACCGCTTCAGATAAGTTCATCGCTTGTTCTTCAAGTTCCATCATAAAATTCACCTTTATTTTCGTTATAATATTGATTCATTCGCTTGCTAATACGCTTGCTAATACGCTTGCTAATACGCTTGCTAATACGCTTGCTAATAATTGTACATTGACGACATTTTTTTGCAACCTAAAATCTATTGGGTGCTTTTTCGATATTTTATCTGCAAGAAATGGAGAAAGAGCAAAGTCATAACAATGCCAGGCTGCTTGGCATCGTCCTCGTATTGCGTAACACCGTCAAATCCGATAATAATAGAATATACTTATCATCTTTAATCTTTTTGTTACAAAAAGGAATCAATATGTTTTTTCGAGGAGCTCTTAAACGCGCCCTATGCTTTACCCTCATCACCGCAATGTTGACAGGTTGTTTTAATTCTTCACATCATAAACCCAAGTCAACCGCGTTTAATCAGAATCGCTGTGAAAAACCACCGTTGTATAGCCGTGGTGAAAAAGCAAATATTGCACGAACAACCATTCGTGAACTAGAAAGTCAGGCGATTCAATTTATTCAACGTGGTGATCGTCTCACGTTAATTATTCCAACCGATCGTTATTATCTATTTAATAGCCCTGATTTAGATGATCTTAAATTTCCTATTTTAGATAAAGTTGCTAAGCTCGTGATGCTTTTTCCTTGCAGCCGAGTCACCGTTGCAAGCTTTTCTGACGATGTAGGTAAGCAAGTTATTCGTGAAAAGCTCACGAAAGCCCGCGCAAAAAGCATGGTCACGTTTTTATGGGCTCATGGCATTCCTGCCCAGTTATTAACTGCAGAAAGCTTTGGTTCTCACTTTGCCGTTGGAAATCATGCGATTATTCATGGCAGCGCTTACAATCGCCGCGTAGAAATCCAATGGTGGACAGGTAAAAATCCTCCTCCCCCAGCACCTAAGCCCGATCGTATGGACATGAAAATGAGGTAGTATTTTTATGACAATTTGCTTTGCTTCTGCTATGATTTCACATCTATGAAATGATGGCACACCAAGGAATCTCAAAGCACAGCATGCGCTCTAAATTTATCGGTAGTATTCTTTTAATTGTTGGTACCTCGATCGGTGGCGGCATGCTTGCCCTACCCATGGCGAATGCTGCCTCAGGCCTTATTCCCTCATCTATCGCACTCATACTGTGCTGGTTATTGATGACACTTGGAGCGTTATTAATCCTCGAGGTGAACCTCTACTTACCGCCAGGAAAACATATGGTTTCTATGGCACAAAAAACATTAGGCTTACCAGGACGCGCACTGACCTGGATCAGTTATTTATTGCTGCTGTACACCTTACTTGCTGCCTATATTTCAGGAGGAAGTGATGTTCTCCGTGGTCTTTTGAGCCTATTCAATATTCATTTACATAACTGGCAAAGCACGGCATTATTTACCTTAAGTTTTGGGATAATTGTTTATGGTGGTATCAACCAAGTGGATTACGCGAATCGGGCCTTAATGCTCCTGAAGCTCGGTATATACGTGCTCTTGGTTATATTTATCGCACCGTTTGTTCAATTGGAGCATTGGACACAAAGCAATCCCGACGCAATCCCAGGTTCACTCATGATTTTAATCACATCGTTTGGTTTTGCTATTATCGTTCCTAATTTACGTGATTATTTCGAACATGATTTATTAAGTTTAAAGCGCGTGATTATGATTGGATCGCTCATCCCTTTGATATGTTATTTAGCTTGGGATGCCGTCATTATGGGAACACTCGATGCCCACGGCCCTCACGGCCTTATCTCACTCACCCATGACATGCATCCAACAACAAGCCTTGCAAATCAACTCACACAGGCCATTCATCACTCCACCATCGATGCATTTTTTCGTGCATTTACCTCAATATGCATGCTGACGGCTTTTCTTGGTGTTGCTTTATGCCTTATGAGTTTTCTCAGTGATGGTTTAAACCTCGCACGCAAGGGTAAGCAAGGTTTAATTCTTGCCTTAATCACGTTTATACCACCGTTTTTATTGGTTTTATATTTTCCAGGTGTCTACCTATCAGCACTCAGCTATGCCGGTATTTTATGTGTGATTTTACTGCTCATACTACCTGCACTGATGGCACTGGCAGGTAGAAAGCGATATGCGCATGCTTTTGTGGTTCCTGGCGGGTTATGGACGCCGGCCTTGATACTCATCGGTTCAGCAGGGCTGCTTTATATTAGCATATGAACATCCAGAGCCAACGAAGGCTTACTATACGATGCGAACTCATGCTAAGATTCGCCCTTTGATTTGGTTTAATAACAGGAGATACCATGATTTTAATGAGCACATCAAAAGGCGATATTCGCATCAAACTCGACGAAAAAAACACCCCTAAAACCGCCGCTAATTTCTTATCGTACGTGCGCAATGGCTTTTATAAAGACACGTTGTTTCATCGTGTGATTCCTGGCTTTATGATCCAAGGCGGCGGATTAAATGCCCAAATGGAAACAAAAAACACCGATAGTCCAATCGAAAATGAAGCAAAAGCTGGCAAAAAAAACACCCGCGGCAGCATTGCCATGGCACGAACATCCGATCCACACTCAGCCACAGCTCAATTTTTTATTAACTTAGCAGACAATGCTTTTTTAAATTTTACTGCTGAAAATGCACAAGGCTACGGTTACTGTGTATTTGGTGAAGTCACCGAAGGCATGGATATTGTTGATGCAATTGCAAAAGTTAAAACGGGTCAACGTGCAGGTCACGGCGACGTTCCAATAGAAGATATTATGATTCATAGCATCACTGAAGTCGACGCTTGATGCTCTACCAACCCAATAGGTTATCATGGAACGCATCAAACCTTTTTTGAAATGGGCAGGTGGAAAATACAGCTGCGTTCACCACGTATTACACGCCTTGCCCGAAGCCCAGCGCCTCGTTGAGCCGTTTACCGGCTCAGGCGCTGTGTTTTTAAATGCACCTTATGCTGATTATTTATTAGGTGAAGTGAATGCCGATCTCGTGGCACTTTATCAGCATGTAAAACAGCACGGTCAGGCGTTTATTGATGACTGTGAACGTTTATTTTGCGAAGAAAACAATCACGAAACACCCTATTATCAATTTAGAAATCAATTTAACCAAATGCCTCTAGGCAGCTCAGAACGTGCCGCTTTATTTTTATACTTAAACCGTCACGGCTACAACGGCTTATGCCGGTACAATTTATCAGGAGGCTACAACGTCCCCTTTGGTTGCTATCAAAAACCATATTTCCCCAAAAAAGAACTGCTGTTTTTTCATCAAAAAAGCCAAAACACCGACTTTCTTCAAGCTGATTTTAGACAAACTTTTTTACACACAAGGCCAGGCGATATTGTCTATTGCGATCCACCTTATGTGCCGCTATCTAAAACGAGTCGGTTTACAGCCTACACGCGACAAAAATTTGGTGATGCTGAGCAAATTGCTCTGGCAGATCTTGCCATCAAAACAGCAAAAAACGGCACGCCTGTCATCATATCAAACCATGACACGCCCTTAACGCGTGAGTTATATCATGCAGCAAAAATCACATCGTTTTCTATACGTCGCAATATCAGCTGCAACGGCCAAGGCCGTATTGCTGTGCGTGAACTTATTGCCGTGTTTAGCTAATATATTCAGGTTACATCACGACACAGCTGACAGGGCGTACTTCTGGTGTCACATCACATGATTTTTCAGATAGTGCTTGTTTATCAGGCCTAGTCTTCTTTCTAGGTGGCAGGTTAGGTGGCTGAAATAATCTTCTTGGGGCCGTAAATGCTGAGCCCTCGCTAGGTATTAAGCTCTCGCGCTTAGGTTCACCATGTACACCATCAGGTTTTTTAAACATAGCATTAACTCCTTACAAGCATTCATGCGGGGGATTTTTTTGTGCATGCGCATGCGTTTCTTTCAAAAAAAACGTTAAAATTGCAGCGATAAAAATACCGATTGGAATCACAGCCATCGCAAACTGATAATCTCCGGCCGTATAAAGTGATTCGATTTGACTCGAGTCTAACTTATTTATAGCAAAAATGCTTTCATGGCGCCGAATAACGCACCAATCTAAAGCCCAACCTACCACAGGCTGTAACATAATCGCACCAAGCATAACGCACATATTGGTCATCGCAATGGCTGTGCCACCCGCTTCTTTTGGGCTCAATTCACGCCCTACAGCAAAGACAAGCGCTTGCACACTGTATAAGCACCCTAAAGTAAATATCAGCGCATATAACACGGATATGCTCAGATTAGGCACGTATAAAATAAGCATCATAACCACACAAGCACCAAACGCCCCGAGACGCATCGGCAATTTACGTTGTTTTAAACGATCAGATACATAACCCCACAACGGTGCGCCTAGGGTACACCCCATAAATAAAATCGAATTTGAAAATTCAGCCGAAGCCAATGACATACCGTGCGCATGTGATAAATAAGGTATGCCCCAGAGCTCCGCAAATACCGTTGTCGGCAAATAAATCAAACAACCGTAACCTCCGTTAATCCAGATCTGTTTGCTTGTGATAATCAGTTTTAAATCAACCAACAGTTCGCTAAAATTACTTATCGTTCCTCCATCAGCTTCATGATCTTGCTTTTTGTCATGAATGCCAAACCACAAAACAACAAGCAAACCCAGACCAAAAATTGCGGTTAAATTAACAGCCTGCTTCCACCCCAGGTGTTCAACCATAGCACCGAGTATATTATCACCCAGCATGGCTCCGATGGTGCCAAGTGCCGATGCCAAGCCTGCTACCAAGGCAAGTCTATCTTCGGGTAGCCAAATAGTTGCCAGCTTTAAAACACCAACAAACGCAAAGGCCGAACCAAAACCTGTCAAAAAACGCCCAGCAGCCGCTAAACTGACGAGATCGGTGACAGCAAAAAACCACATACCTAACACCGAGACCGCGCACGCCATGGTCAATAAACGCCGGGGGCCCCAACGATCCATCAAGACACCGACCGGTAATTGCATAGGAACGTAAGAATAATAATAAAACGATGAAAAAACACCGAAGCCCATGGCCGATAAACCAAAGTGCTCGCGCAAAGCCGGCTCCATAACGCTCGGAGCTATACGTAAAAAATATTCATAGGCGTAGAATAAAGCTCCGATAATACAAATAAACCAAGGAACCAACACGCTTTTTTGAAGCTTAGTCATCTTATATTCTCCTTCGAGGACTTAAGATTTAATTGGATCTGAAACCGGATCTTTCAAGAAATAACCAAGAACCATCACTAAAATCAGTGACAAAGGCAGTACCAGAAGTGCTCGCTGATAATCAGCTACAGTATACATCATAGCACCTGTCTGTTCCGCTGAATGAGCAGAGCAATCAAGTAAGAAACCAACCAAAGGTTGCAAAATAACAGCTCCAAGCGTCACAATCATATTAACCGCTGCAAATACTGTACCTGATAACGCTGCACCACTACGCTCTTTTGCCATCACAAACACAATAATTTCTGTACCACTAAAAACTCCGTATAAAAAAAGTAGTATCAATAAACGGGTGTATGAAAGATGAGGTATATACATCACCGCAGTAATGCAAAGTAACGCGCAAAACGCCCCCAGTACCAACACACGTGTGCGTCGTCCGCTGTTATCAGACCAATACCCGCTCAATGGCGCGCCCACTGCCCACCCCAAAAACATGGCTGACACCACTTTAGCGGCTTCAAGCTTTGTTAAGTCATGCGCTTGTTCCAGGTATGATTTACCCCATAATTCACCGAAAACAGACAGTGATGTATATAACGAAGCCCCGACTAAACCAATCAACCAGACTTCGCGTGAAATCAAAACACGCCAAACCTGACTAAAAAAAGATCTAAGTGATTGCCTGCTTGCATGTTCGCGTCCAGGCGCATCGCGAACGATCAAAAAAATTAATAACGTTAAAACACTACCCGCAATCACGGTAAGCATCAACACATGCTGAAGAGCCATACTCGCAGCAAGTTCTGTAAGTTTAACACCACCGTACATCAAACCAAACATACCCAGCGCTGTCATAAGCCCTGTTGCCAATGAAAAATAACGCTTAGGAAGCCAATGCGTCAATAATGTCAAAACGCCAACAAAAGCAAACGACGAACCAAACCCTACTAAAAAGCGTCCAATCCCTGCTATATAAATCGATGAAAAATCCATAAATAAATAAGAGCCCAACGTACAGCACAAACACGCGAGCGAAAGTAATTTGCGAGGTCCAAAACGATCAATCAGCATACCTACAGGTAGCTGCATAGGAGAATACGCAAAGTAATAGAGTACGGCTAACTGCCCAAAGGTTGTTGCTGAAATGTGACCGAAAGCCTCACTAAGTTCACCTTGCAACGTTCCTGGTAAGATACGTAGTAAAAACTCGTAGCAATAAAAAAACGCTGCAATCAGGCAAACGGTGATACCAAAAATTAGATGCTTACGACCCTTTTGGATCTTTTCCTGCATGTGCATGAGTCTCCTTCAAAAAGAATGTTAGGATAGCTGCACAAAAAACGCCGAGGGGAATGACTGCCATCGCTAATTGATAATCACCGGCTGTATACAGTTCTCGGAGTTGGTCATTGGTCAGTGTATTAATAACAACATCACCTGCATAACGTGCAAGCACGCTCCAGTCGAGTAAACGCCCGATCAGTGGCTGTAATAGCATGGCTCCAAGCATCACAAACATATTGGTGGTTGCAATCGCGGTTCCCCCAGCTTCTTCAGGGCTTAATTCACGCCCCACCGCAAATACAACCGCTTGCACACTATAAAACAAGCCAAGAACGAACATCGCAATATTGAGTGAACGACCTGATATAGCAGGAACATACAAAATCATAGTCATTAAAATACCGGCACCTAATGCCCCAATAAACATCGGTAAGCGACGTTGTCTGATGCGATCAGAAAAATAACCCCACAAAGGTGCACCCAAGGTAAAGCCCATAAAGACCAGTGAATTAGAGAACTCTGCATCAGCAGGTGTCATGCCGTGCGCATGGGCTAAATAAGGTATTCCCCATAATTCAGCAAAAACCGTGGTTGGTAAATACACCAAACAGCCAAAGCCTCCGTTAATCCAAATTTGCTTGTTTTTAAGAATAATTTTGAGATCAAGAAAACCACGATCTAACGATGCAACCGTTCCACCGTCTTCCGTTAGCTCATTTTTTTTATCATGAATACCAAACCACAGCAACGTAATCACACCTAATCCAAATAAAGCGGTGTA
Source organism: Legionella sp. (assembly GCA_009995425.1). Lineage (GTDB taxonomy): Bacteria > Pseudomonadota > Gammaproteobacteria > Legionellales > Legionellaceae > JAALKW01. Next base: position 9,246 of record JAACPN010000083.1, read on the forward strand.
GTTAACTGCGTTCTGCCATCCCATGTGCTCAACCATCGCACCTAAAAGATTGTCACCGATCATCGCACCAACGGTTCCGAGCGCTGCAGCAAGTCCAGCCACCAAGGCAAGTCTATCTTCAGGAAGCCAAATGGTTGCTAATTTTAAGACACCAACAAATGCAAAAGCGGAACCGAATCCTGTCAAAAAACGACCGGCGGTTGCTACATTGACAATATCGGTACTCCCTAATAACCACATACCGAGTACAGACAACGTACAGGCAAGGGTTAATAATCGTCTCGGTCCGTAACGGTCCATTAAGACCCCGACGGGTAGCTGCATAGGTACATAAGCATAATAATAAAACGCAGAAAACAAACCAAATCCTGTGGCAGACAGGCTAAAATGTTGACGAAGCGACATTTCCATCATACTTGGCGTAATACGTAAAATATACTCGTACGAGTAAAAAAGCGCACCCAAAGCACAAATCAACCAAGGTAATAGGACTGCTTTTTTATTACGTAACAACATAAATTCTCCTTAATTTAAAGACGTTCTTTCTTCGGCATACCAACACCACTCGCGACAGCAGCATCAGCAACAGCCTTGGGTACGCAAGTCCTCAAGCGCGGGTCAATAGGTTTGGGCAGAATATATTCAGGACCAAACTCCCAGTGCTTCACACCAGGATAATTTTGTTTAACACTTTCAGGTACCGGCTGGTGAACCAATTGACGAATCGCTTCTACCGCAGCCATTTGCATCGCCTGGTTGATGCACGTTGCACGTGCATCCAGTGCTCCTCTAAAAATATAGGGGAAACACAGTACATTATTGACCTGATTCGGATAATCACTTCGACCCGTGGCTAAAATTAAATCCGATCGCACAGCACGTGCAAGTTCAGGACGAATTTCAGGATTCGGGTTGGATAAAGCAAATAAAATCGCTTTGGGTGCCATACGATTCAAAAGCTCAGGTGTTAATAAATCAGGTTTAGCCACCCCAATAAAAACATCCGCATCAACTAACGCTTCATCCAATGTACGAGCATCTGATGTGGTTGCAAAAGCAAATTTATACGCATTCAGATCTTCACGTCCGACATGAACAACACCTTTACTGTCGAGCAACAACATGTTGGCTTTGTTTGCCCCTAAGGCGACCAACAAGCGCATGGAAGCAATACCGGCAGCGCCCGCACCGATGCACACAATCTTGACATCTTCAAGCGATTTGCCTTGAACCTCAAGCGCATTCAACAAACCGGCTGCAATCACAATCGCCGTACCGTGTTGATCATCGTGAAAAACGGGAATATTCAACTGCTCAATGAGCGCCTGCTCTATCTCAAAACATTCAGGCGCTTTGATATCTTCAAGATTAATCGCCCCAAAGGTAGGTGCAATGCATTTTGCAGCGGTAATAAATGCTTGAGGATCGGACGCATCCATTTCAATATCAAACACATCAACATCTGCGAACTGTTTAAACAGCACCGCCTTGCCTTCCATCACCGGCTTGCTTGCTAATGGACCCGTATCACCTAAACCAAGTACAGCGGTTCCATTGGTCATCACGGCGACCAAGTTACCTTTTGCTGTGTAACGATAAGCATCTTCTGGATTTTCTTGAATAGCTAAAACAGGCTGAGCAACACCCGGCGTGTAAGCCAAAGATAAATCATCTTGAGAATCGGTTGGTTTTGTCACGTTGATGGAGAGTTTTCCCGGTGTGGGAAAGGCATGATAGTCTAAGGCGCGTTGCTTTAATAAGTCATCATTCAAAGTGGCTTCTCGCTTTTCGTGAGTTAAAAAATACAGATTCCATATACCACGCAAAAAATAAGGCGCGTATCCGTTGCGCCCATCTATTAAATACACTACGTGATTTACTGCATCGTGTTTATAGCTGCTTACTTAGAGGCAGATTTGATATTATAACGATCTTGGAAACGTTTAACACGTCCACCGGTATCGGTTACTCGCTGCTGCCCTGTGTAAAATGGATGGCAATGAGAACAAACTTCAATATTCAAATCTTTACATAGCGTAGATCTTGTTTCAAAGGTATGCCCACAACTGCAAAGCACGTTAATCACTTCATAATCTGGATGAATCGACATTGCTAAAACTCTCTTAATATATAGTTATCACTAAACAGGCACTAAGCGTTGCATTCTACCACGCACACGCAAAAAATCAATGCCACTCTTTGTTTGCATTACTGACCTGGATGAATCAATACAAAATTTACGGTGTAAGCAGAGAATTTCCGCTGGGCCTCAGCAATCAAAATTTCATTGGTTGGATCATCAAGACCAAGCGTTAAATGCTGTGTCGCACCATCAAACGCAATCAAAAACAACCTTACGTTGACAAGCCAACGCCTATGTTTTTTTGAAAGGTTTAGTTTACACGCCTCACGGGCCTTTTCAAGCTGGCTACGTGGAAAAAGTTGAAGTGCGTATTGCTTACCCAACCAAGGGAATAATTCATCCCGGGTTATCATACCAAGACGTAATAGCACATCGCCCAGCCGTTCTCCTGTTTTTCTCTGTAATAATAAAGCTTGATGCAGTTCATGCTCGGTGATTAAACCATCTTCCAATAATAAATCACCGAGGCGTCGTTTAAACGGCACGAGAATATGCCTCCCTGGAAATTCATGGTCCGTTTTATCCCAGACAACAGGTTTCGTTTGTTGACGATGATTAATCGATAAAAAATACAAACGATAAGCACGAATCAAAGCATGTAGATTTAATAAATTTCCATAACATGCACGCAAAAGTGCCAAACTTGCAGCACGTTTTCCATAGACACGGTGCGTTGCAATCATACGCTGCAATAAACGCATACCCATCATGAACGTGCCGATTAAGATGAGCCACCAAACCCAAGGGTGCAGATTGAATTGCTCTTGCAAAGCAGGATAACGGGGATGATTAGCCGTCCCCACGGCATAAACAACCCAAAAAATTAATAAAAAATAAGCCGCTCCATTAATAAAATGCGTGATAAATGCTTTTCTATCGTGCACCAATGAATAACGTAAACGCCACGACTTAGGCCAAGGGCCATGCTCCCATTCTTGAAATACAATCCCAATAATCCATCTGGATTTTTGTCGCACCGCTTGAAAATAATGCTGAGGAAACATCGCACGTGTAGCCACCTGTTCTTTTACGGTTTTTTGGCGATATTTCTTTTTAAAAAACCCTTGTTTGACCCATTTGGTTCGTAAAATATATTGCGTTAAAAAAATAGGCTTAAAACCATACGCGCGCAATCTTAACGAGGTTCGATAATCTTCTGTTAATGAAGTTTCTTCAAAAGGAAGACCTTCGGACTCTTCCGCTAGAGCCATCAGTGCTCGTTTTGAAAAAGCGGTACCCACCCCCGCCGATGGCACATGCAATTTAAGCACTTCACGCACAATAATATTTTTGGTATGCCCCTCAGCGAACTCATCGGCATAAAGCCAATGCGTAAATTTCCGATGCAGCACCTCCATCGGAAACACCGGTAATTGAACCATGTCTTTACGTGGAATTAAATAATTGTACAATTTAAACGATAAAGGATGAATCACATCTTCTGAGTCATGAAAAACAATAATATCAAATACCACCCCATGTTCGGCCTCATAATGTTGCGTGGCTTTGTACAATTGATTTAAATTAGCCGCTTTATTGGTCGGACCAGGCTTAGAACCGATAACCGCCTGTACATGCTTATCATCCGCAGCCACCGCTTCAACTTCAGCAAGGGTCATCGGATCGTTCGGATACAGGCCAACAAAAATAATATATTGATCATAATCCATGGAGCTGCAATTATGCCGCAGCATGCTGCCTATCACATTAGCTTCCTGCCAACACGGCACAAGCACCGCGATATATTTTTCTGACGTCGCTAACAGCCGCTCATACGTTAAAGCTTGATAAGTGCGTTGCTTCCATAAACGATAAGGCCATCGAACCCAATAAATCACATCAAAAAATAAATCATCTAAGCCCGAAATAATAAACGCAACGGACAGAGCAACCAGCATGTACCACATCAATAAGTAAAGCGTTAATATCATATCATGCATCATGTATGCTCCCATTATACCTTGACATAAAACTGCAAAAGTGCGCGTTTATTACTGTAATATTTACTATACGGATTAGGCTCGCGTCCTCCGGCAGGAAGGTACATGCCGTTGATATAATCCAAATGAATTTCAAAGTTGTAGCGGTTCGATGGAATAATCGCAAGACCTGGTCCAAGTTCTGCAAAATTATTATAAAAATCGCGACGTGTATCCTCAATCACACGGCCGCGAACAAATAAATTCACCATGCTACTTTGGTATTGAAATAATCGAATGCCTTGATGCGTTCGAACCGATGCAATCACATTATTATCGTAGCGAGAAAAATACGTCATTTCTGCATACCAAATCGCGTAATAATTGGTGCTGTACGTTGGTTTCGAAAAATAGGATGGACGTGCACCCACCTCCTGGTAATACATAAAGCCCGCACGTAAATCAGGGCGCCACCGATCCCGTGCACGATCATAGAGATCATAGGCACCACCGGCTTCAACATAAACAAATAACGGCAGTTTTTTAAACGGAAAAATTTGCCCGCCCACACCCGTTACCCAAACATTGTCTTCATACAATTGAGGTAACTCACCTAAATCATTCGCACGATTATCTTGTGTGCGCCGTGTAAACGTATAAGCACGCGGCCGCATAGGCAGATCCAATTCCACACCAAGCCGGCCAATAAATTGCGTCACCGTAATTCCAAAACGATTTTGAGTAAACGGCATCGCAAAAAATTCACCGTAATACGGCTTTGGAAAAGCCTTGGTTTGTTGGCCAGCAAAACGTGTCATGGCATCCTGAGCAATCCAAGAAAGTTTCGGATCGGAGCTTTCGGTCGCCAGATGAAAATAATGATAGGCTTGTTTGTTTTGATCAAGACTGCTGTATAAATAACCGATTTGCATGGCCTCTTCAGGGGCATGTGTTATCGCATAAACACGCTTGAATAATGCAACCGCATCATCAATACGTCCTTCTTCAATCGCTAAAAAACCCGCTTCTTTAAGCGCTTGTGTGTGATTGGGGTGAATCTGGTTCACAGACTCAAGATAAACACGCGCCGCCGTACGGTCTTGTTTCCGCAAGCGATAAAACGTATCGAGCTCATCTTCTTTTAAGGCTTTATCATAAACATGAGCAGACCAAGCAGGATAAAAAAACTTGGCATCCACCCAATCTTTATAGTTGGGTAGATAGGAGCTCATGGCACGCAAAGCGGCTTGCGCTGGCCTAGACCATACGCTGAGGGGCTCATAAGCCAAGGCTAAAAAAAGTGGTTTAGCACGTTCCCATAATCCGGATTGATAATATAAATAGGCCAATTGAAACGTGTATTGATGCTGATTAGGCCATTGCTGATGCAGGCGCTCCACATAGGGTAGCGCTCCCGTAAAATCTTTTTCTTGAATCAGCCATTGGCTCAACTCGATCAGAGCTAAACGATGATGTTTATCTTGCTTTAAAATCAATTCAAGCGCTTGCCTTGCAACGTGAGGGCTTGAGGCTTTTTTTTGATAATAAAGATTCATCAAAACCAAAGGATCGCGTTTAAGACCACCTATTTGCATGTAAGAAATAAAAACACATAGCATCAGTAGCAGTGAAAACATAGCAATAAAAATGCGAATATATTTTTTTAAATGCATTTTGTCATAAATCAAGGCCTTCCTGGCATGTCTTCGTGCGCTATTCTTTCAGAAAAAATAGCTCATGCCAAGAAGATTAAAATCTTGAAAAATAACAACATGACTTGTTGTTTTAGGCTATTTTATATAAAACTAATAAGAGTAAATTCAAGGAGCTTGATATGAACCTTTTGAAACAACCGCGTCTTCTGGCAATTAGCATGGCTTTTGCTTTAATGTTGCCATCCATGTATTCTTATGCAACAAATCGTGATAATTGTGATAACGCTGAACTTGCCAACAAATGTCGAGAATTAGCTCTGAAAATTGACTGGTTAAGCCGCTACCAAGATCGCCCCACATGCACACAAAATCTCGATGGCACCTCCGTTTTTTTTGCCGGGCATTATCTAGATAAAAAAAATAAACTAAAAGCGGAAGAATTATTAGAAGAAGCTCTGGTTAAATTAAGTTTTTCTTTTGAGGTCGGATGTTATGGGCAAAACGACATAAAATCGTTGATTTCTGACATCAAAGTGCTGCTACAAGCCATTAATGCAAGTGTTTATTGATTCCACCAAGCTCTCGCTGAACGATCTTGCGCTCGCTGTGCATCATATGAATAAAAGCCGGCAGGATAATAAAGCTTTTGTTTGACACCTTCATAGCGGACAAATTTTTCTTGTTTAGCATGGCTTGACTCAAGGGAGGTCGTCACACACGCCGTTAAACACAAGAACATGATGAAAACGCTCATGTTTTTCATATTAAATATCCGATGATGTTTGCATAATACATATATCGGCATTTTGACTAAAACTTGAGCTTAAAATAAAAAAAGACCTGCCAAAGACAGGCCCTTTTTATGAGGCTCTAATAAAGATTAGGGCGTAGGTGAGTGTGTACTTTCATTCAAATTAGTCGCTTCGCCGTTGAAAAACCCAAAATTCTTAGCGAGAGCAAAACCAGTCAAAGCCGTAATAACTACAGCTCCTGCAGCAATAACTGGATTTAAAGTTACAGCTGCTGTAACACACAAAGCTATACTTGCCACAAGGCTTGCACCCAAAAGACCAGCCCGAAGCCAAAAAGACCAATCAATACCAGTATTGAGGCTCGTTTTTTCCTCAACAGATTCAACTTCAGGCTTTAAGATTTCTTTGATATCATTTATGAGTAACAAGTATCCAGGGTGTTCCTGATATAGACTTTTAGATGTGTTCGAACCCAATAATGCTGGTAAATTCTTTTGTGCATCTTCGACAGAAACTTTCTTAGAAAGGTCTGAATTTGGGTCAGCAATTACATTCAATGCTGTCCGTAGATCTACAATATGCTGTACAATATCGGTATTTTTTGCTTCTTTTTCTTCTATTTTAGTTAGCATGCCATCATAATCATTCAGTAATTTTTCTGCATTTTCTTGTGTCATTTTCATAATAAAGTTACCTCTTAATAAGTAATATGGAACCTAATTCCTGGCAAATATTAACACATGATGGCCAAAATAAAAAGCTTTTTGTCATGCAAGCATAACCGACACCGGAGCATGATCCGACGGGCGTTCCGCTGCACGCGGCTCTGTATCGATTTGACTCTCAAAACAACGTGTCTTAAGCGCTTCGCTTAACAACAATAAATCAATACGTAACCCATGATTTTGCCGAAAACCTGCCCCACGATAATCCCACCAACTGAACGTATCACGCGGCTGTTCGAACAAACGAAAGCTATCAAACAAACCAAGCTTGAGTAAATTTTGATAGGCTTCACGCTCTGCAGGACTCACCAAAACCGAACCTTCCCAACGCGCAGGATTATGTACATCGCGGTCATCCGGAGCAATATTAAAATCTCCCACCACGATAAGATTAGGGTAACGCATCAATTCTTCTTGAATAAACGCCGTCACATGCTGCAACCAGCTGAGTTTATAATCATATTTATCAGAACCAACTTCAGAACCGTTCGGAACATATAAATCAATTAAACGCACGCCAGCCACGGTGCATGCCATAAAACGCCGCTGAGGATCGTCTAATCCTGGAATATCCAGCACAACATCTTCAAGCGGTGTGCGACTAATAACCGCCACACCGTTGTAAGTTTTCTGCCCCGAAAAAGCCACGTGATACCCACGCTCGACAAACGCTTCAAGCGGGAATTTTTCATCCGGCACTTTGGTTTCTTGAAGTGCGAGTACATCGGTACCTGATGTCTCAAGCCATGCCAAAACAGGCTCAAGTCGTACATTCAACGAATTCACATTCCAGCTGGCTATTTTAAGCATAGTTTGCCTTATGTATTATATTCAATCATCAACGGCGCATGATCAGAAAAAAACGGTTCACGATCAATACGTACATCAACAATACGCTCGGCAAGGCCTGGGGTAATCACTTGATAATCAATACGCCACCCAACGTTATTTGCGCGTGCCTGACCTCGATTAGACCACCAGGTGTATTGCTCCGGCGCTTGATTTTTTACGCGAAACGCATCCACAAACCCAAGCGGCCCAAACACGGTATCTAACCATGCACGCTCTTCAGGCAAACAGCCTGAATTTTTCTGGTTTGCACGCCAGTTTTTAATATCAATTTCTTTGTGCACAATATTATAATCACCGCAGATAATGCATTCCCGACCTTGTGCCTTAAGTTCACGTAAATGCGCTTCAAATTTTTCTAAGAAATCATATTTAACCGTTTGCCGTACATCACCCGTGGTACCCGAAGGTAAATACAACGAAACAATACTTAAATTATCATAATCGAATCGCACATAACGCCCTTCGTTATCTGCGGTATCAAACCCAAGGCTTTTCGTTACCGCCATCGGTTTTTGACGCGCATAAATCGCCACACCACTGTAGCCTTTCTTCACCGCATCCACATACTCACAGGTATAACCTTCGGGAAAAAATACAGGATCTTGTTCTAACTGCTCACGTTGCGCCTTCGTTTCTTGAATGCATAAGAAATCTATATCTTGCTGATGAAACCACTCAAAAAAACCTTTTTTGGCCGCTGAACGTATACCGTTGGCATTAAAACTCATCACACGCATGGCATCAAACCTCTAAGCCATCAACTTCAAGGCAATCCGCGCCGTACGTTCACCTTGACGTTTAGCCAGCGTGATTTCATCAGGCGTCAGCGGATGATCACCGGAAGATCCGGTCACATGAGTCGCACCATAGGGCGTACCACCACGTTCAGTTGAATTCAACGCAGATTCTGTATACGGCAATCCCAGCAGCACCATACCTTGGTGAATCAAAGGCAACATCATACTTAATAACGTCGTTTCTTGCCCGCCATGCATCGATGACGTCGATGAAAACACCGAGGCCGGTTTACCGACCAGTTCACCGGATAACCACAAAGGCGATGTGGTATCTAAAAAATATTTCATAGGTGCTGCCATATTCCCAAACCGTGTAGGACTTCCTAAAATCAATCCCGAGCAACCGCGTAAGTCATCTAACGATACATAAGGTGCACCTTCGTTTGGAACACTCGGCGCAACGGCTTCACACGTTGTTGAAACCGAAGGCACAGTTCTTAATCGCGCTTCCATACCATCCACGAGCGAAACCCCACGTGCTACATGCTGTGCCAGTTCAGCAACAGCACCGTTACGAGAATAATACAGTACTAAAATATACGGTTGTGTCATGACCAACTCCTTCTGCTATAGCTAACCAATTAAATCCACTTTTTCTGCCGAACGCACTTCAGAGGGCTTTCCTCCATACGTTTTAGCATATACATTCAGGGCATCATCTGCGGCTTGCGTCAAATTTAACGCTTTGTTTGCGTAGTACAGCACGCCAAGCGCCTCTTTCGTACTGGTTGCCTGAGGATACGTTTGAAGAACATAATTTGCCCGCTCAGCTGAGGCCACAAACCGTCTTCGCTCATAATAATATTTTGCAATATTAAGCTCGGTGTTCGCGAACATGTTACGCAAATAAATCATATGCTGCTGTGCATCCGCTTTGTATTCGCTCCGAGGAAATTGCTGAACCAACGTTGCAAAATCAGAATACGCTTGCGACTGTGTGCCGGGATCGCGCCAAGATTGATCCATCGGTAGCAGCGTTGCCACAGGACCGCGTGATTGATGAAAGTTAGACATCGCCTTGATGTAATACGCATAATCCACGCGTTTCGCGCGTGGGTAAAGATGAATAAAACGCTCCGCTGCCGCCGCAGCTGCCGGATATTCTTCTTTTTGATAATAAGCATACATCAGCTCAAGTTCAGCCGCTTCGGCATCATCATGAAAAGGATACATAATTTCCATGGCTTCCAGGCGTTTAATTGCCCCGGTATAATCTTTTTTATTCAGTGCTGTGCGTGCATCTTGATACAATTGCTTCGCAGACTGGCCTTTATAGGGCCCTTCGCCTTCGTCTTTTTCTTCCGTGTCACCAAAAAAACTTTTACAACCCACAAGTGCGATTAAAAGCCCCAGGACCACAAAGTATTTTATTGCTTTCATCAAACGTCTCATCCCTAATTTAAGCATTTCATTAGAACAACCTATGCATAACGGAACTCATTATACTTACTGATAAATTTTTTGCGAATATAAATGCATACCCTGTTGCAAGCTTCAGAAGTTTGGGCTAATATTCTGGTCCTCGGAGAGATGGCAGAGTGGTCGATTGCGGTGGTCTTGAAAACCATTGAAGGGCAACCTTCCCAGGGTTCGAATCCCTGTCTCTCCGCCAAATCATGATTGTAACTCGTTGAAACATATGACTTTTGGATTTTATTTTCTTTTCTAGGCTACCCTTTGGGATACCCCATTGAAAATGCACATTAATGATTAACTCTCTTCTTTTATCAGCTTTTCTTTTATTTTCCCCTAACCCGCAAACTTTTAGTGACAATATACATCAACTATCAACTTATATTTCAAAACCACCTACTCAAAAACCAAGTGCACCACCGATTAATATAACTGTTGTTAATAAAAACGAGGATTCAAACTTACTTCCAATAATTACACTTCTATTTGGTATTTTTACAATAAGCTTTCAAGTTTACTTGCAACACAGGAGCAATTTAAAGCTACAAAAGGAAAATGCACGCGACAAACTTAAATTAACCATATATGAGAAAATAGAACAAAAAATAGCTACATTCTACAAATCTGAAATTAGCTCTTATCTTAATATTATGCAGATTTCCCTGGAAACAGCGCTTGGACAAATAAACAACAATGCAGTACCTTCTATAATAGACTCGCGAGTAAACGTATTTATGCTGCATAATGAAACCACGTCAAATGCAGCTATACAAGTCTGTTTCTTAATTGAAATCTGGGAAATTATTAGCCCGGAATTTAAAGTTTTCCGCTTAGCAATAAACTCAGCATTACACGATCTAAGGGAGGCTTTCTCAGAACTTTATCCTCACTTACTATACTATTTACCAATTGAATTACCTATTAAAGAACAGCCTAAAACCGTATGGCCACATTTACCCAACAACCAACAATATGAGATAATTAAAAATAAAATATCAGTTTACCTGAATAAATATAATCAACTAGTGGGATATATGCATGATATCCAAACAGTAAGTCAGAACATACTATTAGGCAATCTTTTTAAACATAGACTTGCTTTTCGAAAACCTCTAGACCCTAAGTTCATAGCCATTAATTTTGATCTTCAGTCCGTTGAAGAATGGATCCATTATTTTGAGCACGAAACTAATTGGGGAGTAAGTTGCAGAAAATCAGAAGAAAACGTTATCTCTCAATTAAATTCAACCCAACCAAAATAAATTTTATCAATCAAAATCAGTGGGCAATGTCATATCTTCCCTATGCACAAAAGCTCTTTCAATTTGAGTCTTAATGACCCGTCTTAGGGACAAATCAGGTAAATTGTCTTTCTCAAAAAAATCTATTTCTGAGGTTTCGATACTGGCAGCCTTTTCACCACCGATCAATTCACATATGAAAAATATTTTATAGGTATGGGGTAACTGTGTTGGATGTACGTGTTTATTTTTATCAAATAATGCCATTAACTTTACAGCCCTAGTTTTAAAACCCGACTCTTCAAATATTTCCTTACATACCGCCTCGCTTGGCGATTCATTAATATCAATCCAACCACCAGGCAATGTCCAGAGTTGATCTGAGCGTTCTTTAACCAATAAAATTTTATTATCTTTAAACACAGCTCCTCTTACATCCAGCTTTGGAGTCGCATATCCCTTTTCACAACTAAATAGGTCAATGATTTTATTTGATGTTAAATTAGATTTTTCAGCCAACATCGATGCAGCAATTTTCTGTATTTGCAGATAACGCTCTTTATCAAAAATATCTTTGGTGAAAAGTAAGCCGTTTTGAGCAATTGCAAAAAGTGAGTCAGCCATTCCTACTAATTTATCCATTTACAACCTCCCTTTTATTCACCTCAATCAATATCACTGTTTTTGAGCAATCCACACCAGATGTTGCTCTTGATCATTTTCACGCAGTAAAATTTTAAAACCATTTTCCTTAAGCATGGATTTTCATTAAGATAATTCAGGTAATTAAGGCGTACGCCACGCGAGCCATTTCCTAGGAAGTTAAGTTTAATCA
>JAACPN010000045.1 GCA_009995425.1 Legionella sp.
CTTATCATGATATTGCGTAAAATAAAATCAAACGAGGGCTGTGGAGGGCAAAGCTTATGTTGAAAAATTTAAAATTAGAATTGCTGTACGAACGCACAAGTACTTGATTATGGATGTGGTGCGGGTGATTTTATTGAGTTATTACTTGCAATGCCTAATCAACCGAAATTAGTTTTTGCTGTTGATTCCAGTAAAGACATGTTTGAAAAGATTCAATCGGATTTTTCTGATGCTATTGATAGCGGGATTATTATTCCAGAAATTTGTTCCAGTCCCAGTGAGCTTCATGGCAATCAATTTGATAAAATTATCTGTCATAATGTTCTTGAGTGCGTTGACAATAAAATTGCTTTTATTAATCATTTTGACCACATTTTAAAGCCAGGTGGCGTGTTTGTACTTTCTCATCATGATTTTGACTCAAGTCTTTATAACAGTCATTATAAAGACTTAACTCGTCATTTAGTGCACCATTTTGCAGATACACAACAGACATGGCAGGCTCACTGTGATGGACAAATGGGTCGGAAAATTCCAGGCTTGGTTGAGGCTAGTGTTTTTAAGAGTAAAGCTGTTTGTAAAACGTGGCGAATCGTTGAACGGGATTTTAAACCAGGAAACTACGGTTTTTTAATGGCAGAGATGCTAATTGATGGTGCCATGGGTACTTTAGATGAAAAGGACTTGCAGTTATGGCGTAGTGATTTGCAACTTAAAAGTGATACAGGCCATTATTATTTTGCTATCGATTTGAATGTAGCGGTTTTGGGATAATCTATGAAGAACAAAAGGTGTTGTGCTATTTTCAAAAATCGCCTATTTATTATTTTGGCAATATTATTAACGCTCTTCAACGCCCCTGTTTTTTCCGCCAATTCATTAAAAGTGTTGGAGTCAGCGTCCGGCGGAAGATTAGGAGTGTCTGCTATTAATACGGCTAATCATGATGAAATTCAATATCGGCAAAATGAACGTTTTCCTTTTTGCAGTACGTCTAAAGTAATGGGTATTGCAGCCATTTTACAAGAAAGCATTGAGAAACCTAACTTATTACAGCAAAGAATCCATTATAAGCAAGACGATTTAGTCACCTATTCTCCGATAACTGAGCAGCATCTTCGTGACGGTATGACTGTTGCAGAATTGTGTGAAGCGACCCTCACGACGAGCGATAATACGGCGATGAATCTTTTAATGAAAATACTGGGTGGACCAAAAGCGGTAACGACCTTTGCTCGTTCAATAGAGAATGATAGCTTTAGACTTGATCGGTGGGAGCCTGATTTAAATAGCGCGATTCCGAATGATCCACGGGATACCACATCACCCATGGCAATGCGAATCAGCTTGCAGAAACTTGTGTTAGGCCATGGATTGCTAGAATATCAACAAACGTTATTGCAGTCATGGTTGAAAAAAAATAAGACGGGAGCTGCGAGAATACGAGCTGGCGTACCTAAAACATGGCTGATCGGAGATAAAACAGGTACGGGTGAATATGGTACAACCAATGATATTGGTATTATTTATCCACCAGGTTGTAAACCTATCGTGGTAACTATTTATTTCACACAAAGAATAAAGGATGCAAAACCACGTGAAGATGTGATTGCATCCGCTACAAAAATTGTGATTAGCGAGTTTTCAAAAAAAGACGCGTGTCTTAAAAAGTTGTTAGCAAATTAGAAAGGTGTAAACTAAGAACAGATAATGCTGCAATAAAAGGAGAGAACCATGAATATGAAGCGTTTTTTGAGTGCGGTGGTCGTGTTGTTTTTATTTATGCTTGGGTTTGAAACATTGGTGCACGGTGTTCTATTGAAGCAGATCTACCTTCAAACGCCATCCATCTGGAGAAGTTATCCTGACATGCAAGCATATGTGCCGTTTAATACATTTATGATGGTGCTTATTGCCTTTTGGATCACCTTTATTTTTACACGATTATTTAAAGAAGGGGGCATTGAAAACGGATTACGCTTTGGTCTATATTTTGGCGTTCTTTCTAGCATGCAAGCAGTAGGAGCCTATTTTTACTTACCCATTTCAGCATCACTTGCAATGTATTGGTTCATTGCTTACCTCGTTGAAAGTCTAGTGGGCGGCTTTTTAATTGGGTTAATTTATCGTAAATAAATCAGTTATTTCGGATACATTTATCGCAACCAATGGGTTAAAAACAAACATTGAAACGTATCGTGGTCAATGGATTGTTTTGTATTTTTATCCCAAAGATGCAACATCGGGTTGCACGTTGGAGGGGCAAGCCTTTCGAGATAAATATGCTGAGTTTTTGGCACACAATGCCGTTGTGTTCGGTGTTTCTCGAGACAGTTTGAAATCGCATGAAAATTTTAAAACGAAACAAAATTTTCCGTTTGAATTAATCAGCGATAGTGATGAAAAGCTGTGTACTCTATTTGGGGTAATCAAAATGAAATCGATGTATGGAAAACAATATCTTGGCATCGAGCGCAGTACTTTTTTGATTGATCCGGCAGGAATAATTAGGCACGTGTGGCGGAATGTTAAAGTAAAAGGGCATGTTGACCCGGTTTTTGATACGTTGTTAGCTGTTCAGAGAACAAATGGATGAATTTACAATTTAACATTTGTTGCGCTGCTCGTGTTCCAACAGCCATTGTTTAACGGCAATCCCCCCACCATAACCACCCAATGATCCATCGCTACTGATAATTCGATGGCATGGAATAATAATAGCCAATTGATTAGCACCATTGGCATTGGCGACCGCGCGATAGGCGGTAGGTTTATTTAAAGACAGCGCCTGCTCTCGATAACTTCGTGTTTCACCGTAAGGAATTTGACATAAAGCATTCCAAACCTGTTGTTGAAATTCACTTCCAAATACGCGACAGGGTGTTTGGAAGTTCGTTAAATTGCCTTCAAAATAATCATATAATTCATACTCAATCAATTGCAGTGGCAGCGCCTCTCCGGGGATAATCGCAAATCCACGTTTTCGTAAACGCTCTACTTCACGCTCTAGACCTCTTCTCGTCATAAATTCTAATAGGTAAAGCGCTTCATCATCGCCAATGGCCACCATAGGACCTAACACAGTATCAATCCACTTAGCCTTTAAGATGGTTGTTTGATGATGAATACGAGCAGGCACATCACCTAAAATCTTTGAAAATCCATCTCGAAAACCACTGCTTGACTCAAAGCCTGCTTGTATTTGAGCATCAATCACAGAACCATCCTTCCTAATCTCTTGCATCGCTAATCCTATTCTTCGTGCTCTTGCATAAGCCACAAACGTCTGATTTCATTGGTATCTCAGGCAGGATTCATAATGCGACCTACCCCTTATTAGGCGCAATAGACAAAGTCTAGCGTAATCCACTAAAATCTATTAAACCGCATAAAATATAGCGTTAATCATGTTGCGTTGTCTACTTACGTCCAATACAATACACCTTAATCCAGAAACATATAGTCACCTTACTAGGCACCATGATATTAACGTCCAACCTCAAAACAAGGATAGAGTATGAGCGCGCAACCTCCAGAAAACAAACTGATTATTCGTAATAGTACCGCTGAATTTCTTATTTTTACTCAGCAGGCAGGTGAAAACGGTATTGAGGTACGTTATGAAGATGGCTCTATTTGGTTAACGCAAAAATTGATGGCTGAGTTGTTTGATGTGAATGTTCGTACAGTGAGCGAACATTTAAAGAATATTTACTCCAGTGGTGAGTTGCAGGAAACTTCAGTTATCCGGAAATTCAGGATAACTGCTAGTGATGGTAAAAATTATAATACTCAATTTTATAATTTAGATGCCATCATATCCGTTGGTTATCGCGTGAACTCCAAGCGTGCAACACAATTTCGGCAATGGGCAACTCAAGTTTTGAGTGAATTTTCAATTAAAGGTTTTGTTCTGGATAAAAAACGACTTGAGAATGGTAGTTTTCTTGGTGAAGATTATTTTGAACAGTTGCTTCAAGAAATTCGTGAAATTCGTATCAGTGAACGTCGTTTTTACCAAAAAATCACGGATATTTACGCAACCAGTGTTGATTACAATAAAAACGCGCCAACCACACGAGGCTTTTTCGCCAAAGTACAAAATAAACTGCATTACGCTATTCATGGGCACACGGCATCAGAGCTCGTACTCGAACGGGCTGATAGCAACAAACCACATATGGGGCTCACGAGTTGGGCGCATAGTCCAAATGGAAAAATTCTTAAAACAGATGTTCCTGTTGCAAAAAACTACCTGACAGCAGAAGAATTAGAATCTCTCGGCCGTATCGTCAATGCGTATTTAGAGTTAGCAGAAGATCGCGCCAGACGCCAAATCCCTATGACGATGGAAGACTGGGCGACACGATTGGATAAATTTCTTGAATTTGATGAACGTGATGTCTTAAAAAATGCTGGAAAAATTAGTGCAAAAATTGCCAAAGATCACGCTGAAAGTGAATTTGAAAAATATCGCATTGTCCAAGATCGGCTTTTTGAGTCGGACTTTGATAAGGAGATCAAAGCCATGACGGAAAATTTGAAATCTCAGGATAAAAGTAAAAAATGAAATTAACTGCCCAAGCCGTAAAAACGGCAATGCCACGCGAGAAAGAATACAGAATTCATGATGGCAATGGATTGTTTTTTAGGGTGCGTCCAAGCGGTGCTAAAAGTTGGTTATTTTCATTCAGCCTGCCTGGTGAACGTAAATTAATCAGAATGCCAATTGGTTCGGTAAAAGATGTTAGCTTGAAGGAAGCGCGTAACAAAGTAGCTGAATTACGAAAATTAGTAGCGGAGGGTATTGATCCGCGCACGGCTAAAGCTGCTGCAATTGCCGCCAATGCGCAGGCCATCACCATGCAAGCGTTATTTGATACCTGGATTGAATTTGAGAAAGTGACCAAACGGGTGACGGCGACATGGATTAAACGCCATGAAGATCGATGGCGACTTCACCTAAAAGCAACGCTTGGCAATATACTCGCGCGAGATATAACACGCGCACATCTTTCAACTGCTTTGGATGCTATGACGCGCAAGGGTATTAAGGAAGAAACCCGCAAAGCTTTGTCTACATTAAACTTGATGATGGATTATGGCTTAACTCGGCATCTTATTGAAATAAATCCAGCTCGTTTGCTTAAGCCTAAAGATTTTGCAGCCACGGCTAGCAGGCCGCGCGATCGGGTGCTTTCTCTCACTGAGCTGCGTCAACTATGGCAAGCCTTGGATCAGGCTAGTAGTGGTGTTAAAACGGATCAAACGATTTCGGCTATGTCAGTGATAACCACCACTGCAATTAAATTGCTTATTTTAATCGGTGCCCGCCGTTCCGAAATTGCCGGCATGCGCAAAGACGAGCTTGATCTTGATGCTGGTCTTTGGATTTTACCTAAAGAACGAACTAAAAATCGACAAGGCCACACCATTTATCTTTCACCACTGGCAATCGAATTTATTAAGGCGCTAGAGCTTATCTCTGTTGAGTCACCCTTTGTATTTGCTTCAG
>JAACPN010000046.1 GCA_009995425.1 Legionella sp.
TAGGTTATTTTTTCTAACCTCCTTAGTGGGTGACGGTGCTTATGCCTGTATGGATTTAGCGTTAGCCTGTGTCAAACTCAATGTGGCACTCATCTCGCGTTTACGTCTTGATGCGCAGTTGTATGAATTCCCTGTATTTGAGAAGAAAAAGCTAGGCCGCAAGCCGATTAAAGGCAAGCGCATCCAGCTTAAAGAGCGGCTCAATGATCCTAATCAGGTCTGGCAAACCGACACTGTTAAGTGGTACGGCGGCGAAACACGTACCATCGAATACATGACTTTTGTATGCTTATGGTATCACGCAGGCTGTGCGCCCGTTACACTGCGCATCGTGTTGGTTAAAACCCCAGGTGGGAAAAATGAAGCTGAAACCTTTTTTAGCACCAATACGGCTCTTACGCCAACTCAAATTGTTCGCTACTTTGTGCTGAGATGGAACATCGAAGTGACGTTTGAAGAGACCAGGGCTCATCTTGGCGTTGAAACACAGCGTCAATGGTCAGATAAGGCAATTGCCAGAACAACGCCGCTGCTCATGGGGTTATTTTCTTTTGTTACGCTGGTTGCTTTTAGCATGCATCAAATTAAGACACTTGTGAGCATGGAAATGGCCTCTTGGTATGATAAACAAGGTGAGTTGACGTTCTCGGATATCCTAGCGATAGTTAGGCGATCAATCTGGTCAAATAAGTATTTTTCAAAGTCTGCAAATCAACCCGACTTTGAAAAATATCCTGAAGACACGATGAATGCCTTGATTTATCAACTATCATTAGCTGCTTAAAAGGCCAAAGTCGAGTCAATATGAATTATTTTAAGAAGACATTACTTCCAATTTGATCCCATAGCTTGAGGTGACTGTGATCATTTTTAAGCAATTGGAGGCTATGTGCTAACGCCCTAAGGTCACCGCTTTATCAAGCCTATCTATCCCAACCTTTCCAACTAAATATTAAGCCGAGTCTCACCTCAAAACATAACCAAGCAAAAACACCATCAACAAACCAGATACAATCAGCATTACCGCCGATGCCCCCAATACAAACCGACTAAATTTCCGCGTTTGATGCGTCAAATCACGAGCCTCAGCCAGCGAGTCCGATATCATTTTTTTCATAGCCTGAACCGATTCGTTGGTCGATTCCTGCAATAATTTCGCCATAGCCTCTTTACTCCCAGCCAGAGCAGCATTGATAACTTTCTCAGCTTTTTCCTTGGCATCATCTTTCCATTGCGAGGAAATGAGCTCCATTTCCTCTTTAAACTGCGTCAACAGATCCTGTTGTGCTATTCGATTTTTCTCAAGCAGCTTTTCGTTCATAGTATGAAGCATAAGAATTGGATCGTCTTTACCCAAAATTACACCATGCTCGACAGCAATAGCTTGAATGGCTTCGTTAAGCTTATCCGACATTATATCACCATGGCGCTATCGAGCTGGCTAAAAAGCTGATCACGCACAATTTTCAAACGTTGACGGGTCATGATGCTTTTATCTGGCTTTTCCAGTACTTCATTAAAAGTCAGTTTCTGTTGCAGCATGTCGGTTAGATCGCGCCCGTAGGTTTCTTTTTTTAAGTCAGGGATCTGAATTAAGGCAGATATTCGGTCTTTGTTGTCGCGATAAACTTTCATTTGCTCAAATGCCTTGCCTTCATGCTCGATTGCGCCCCAATAGGGATTGAGCCAGACCACAAATTGAACGTCACCAGAAAATTGCTTCACCAGTTGCGAAAACCCATGGATGGTGTCAAATAGCGCCTGGCCGCCGGTAATCACGGTATGGATCACAACTTCGTGTCCTAATTCCTGTAACAGTGCAGGAACCTGATTGCTGATCAGATAATGAGATAGCGGCACAAATGAACTGGCTCCGTTGTCAATGACGACATCTTTCGTGCTTGGCACGATTTTTTCAATGAGAGCATCGAAAAGTCGAGGGTTGATTTCATCGCCGCTCATGACTTGAATATGTTCCACATTTAGTGCTTTGAAGCCATGAAAGGTGGCGTTAATGGGGTCGGTATCAATACAAAGCGGGGATTGTGCTTTGTGGTATTTATACTGCGCTGTTGTTGCTGAGATAAAAGATTTACCAACGCCACCTTTGCCCTGCAACGTGATATGAATTTTTGGCATTACAAGAGTTCCTCCAGGTTTGGTTTGGGGTTAAACGTAAAACCACGCATTTCATTGGCTGTTTTACTTTTAACCGTGTTTTCATCCTTGGTGTTCTCCTGCGCTGACTTAATCAACTTAAGTACGTAATGTCTAAACGCTTTATAGCCGAATGAAAATTGCCCCTCATCTGACAATGTTTCCCAAACGGCTTTCATTGAGCATCCCTTATCAAGGGCTTCTCGAATATCTTCTTTCAGTGCGATAAATTCAATCTTAGCGCTGGAGCGCCCCGGTTTTTTTTCTGACTGGTTTTGAATGACTCGTTCTGAAAGTGATTTTTTCATGTTTTATTTAGCGTCAATTTTTTTATTTAAAGAGTTTAAAGGATAGGTTGCCTTAGAACAATAAAAAAGAATATTTTGGAACTATTAGGAATTTATATAGAATATAAAACAGATTAATTTGGTGCACTCAAGGAGCTTTTAGGAATAATTTGGATTTATTTGGCCTTTTTTGGAAAAAGTTCCACAAAATTCGTTGTAAACTCCAAAAAGTTCTTGCTATGATGCCTAAAAGAGACACCGAAGCTCAGGGCAAGATAGGTGAAGTTAGCTAACCAGCAAGCTGGCTACCGAACATCACACGCCTTATTCGCACCTACGGTGCTCAACGTTACCTAAAGGATTGCAAACCGCTTAATTTAGAGGTCAGCATCCTTATGGACAAAAAACAAAAATCCCTCACTCGAAAACACGGTCGCCACCTTCGTGTGCCCGTCCTTCATGATGAAGAACTTGCCATTAAATCCCATGCCGCCCAAGCAGGGCTTTCTATTGCTGAATATTTACGTCGCATTGGACTCGGTTATCAAATCCAAAGTGTTATTGACCAGGATTATGTGCTTCAGCTATCCAAAATAAATGCCGATATGGGGCGGCTTGGCGGGCTGCTTAAGCTCTGGCTAGTGCAGGATAAACGTGTCGCGCATTTTGACCATAGGACAATCAAGGCGTTATTAAACTGTATTCAGACAACGCAGGATGCCATGTTTGAGGTGGTGAAAAAATTATGATCATTCGCCATATTCCCATGAAGTCGGCACGCATGAGCAGCTTTTCTGGTCTCGTCAAATATATTACTGATGAACAAAATAAGCAGGAACGCGTGGGCAAGGTTAGGATATCAAACTGTAACAGTGTTGATCCTAGCTGGGCTATTCAGGAGGTCTTGGCAACACAGGCAAAAAACCAACGAGCCAAAGGCGATAAAACGTATCATGTGTTGATATCGTTTGCGCCAGGAGAGAACCCATCTGAAGCAGTCTTGAAGGCGATAGAAAATCGGGTGATATCATCGATTGGGTTGAACGATCATCAAAGAGTCAGCGCCATTCACCTCGACACGGATAACCTTCATATTCATATTGCCATCAATAAAATTCATCCTGAAACGTTCAATATGGTTGAGCCTTATCGCGCCTATAAAGCGTTTGCCGAGGTTGCATCTAAACTTGAGATTGAGCACGGTCTTCAATTAACCAATCATCAAACACGAAAAGGCCTATCAGAGAATCTTGCGGATGATATGGAGCAGCATTCGGGTATTGAAAGTTTTATTAATTGGATGAAACGAAATTGCAGCTCAAAGATTGATGGTGCCAAGGATTGGGCGGCGCTTCATCAGGTGCTCGCACAACATGGCATCATCATGCGTGTTAAAGCCAACGGGTTTGTTTTTTGTAACGACAAAGGTTTAACGATTAAAGCAAGCTCAGTGTCTCGCGGTTTTTCTAAACATAGCCTTGAATCAAAACTGGGTGCGTTTACACCTGCAGCATTTGACGGTGAAGCTCAGAAGAAAAATGTTTATCGATATGAGCCATTGAATAAAAACGTGATTGGCTCGGAGCTTTATACCCGTTATCAGTATGACATGACGCATGGTAAAGCCGTGCTTTCAACCAAGCTTAAACATCTGCGTGAAGCTAAATTCAGGCTGATTGGAAAAACCAAAAAACGTGCTCGAATCAAGCGTAGCGCGCTGAAGCTCATGAGCGCGTCAAGAACCCAAAAAAAATACATGTATCAGCACATCAGTAAAACCCTTTTAAAAGATCTTGACGTAATTCGTGGAAATTATACAACGGAGCGCAAACACCTCGTGGACGCCAACAGAAACAAAACCTGGGCTGACTGGTTGCGCCAAAAAGCTCAGGAAGGCGACCATGAAGCTTTAACGGCCATGCGTTATCGCAATCGAAAAAATCAACATCAATATGCCTTATCTGGATCTCGATCGCCATCTGATAGCGTTTTTCCTGATATTAAACGCATAGATTCTATCACCAAAGAAGGAACAGAAATTTATCAACTGGATAAGGCTGTCATCAGAAATGACGGCAAAGAAATCCAAATATCTAAAGGTGGTTCTGTCGCTGCATTAAAAAAAGCGCTTGAAATGGCGCAACAACACTATGGTGACTGTATCCAGGTGAGCGGATCGTCACTTTTAAAAAAGATCATTCTGCAAATAACCGTCAAGCATAACATCCCGATCACCTTTGCTGACTCAGAGATGGAGACTCAGCGTAAACAATTGATGTCACAACAGGAGACAGAGCATGAACAATCACGACGATACGGATTTAATGATGGAAGAAGAACTTCAAGAAGCCATGAAGTTACTGGAGCAAGCGCCAGAAGTGGGAACAGGACCAAGCCCAACGCTTTCAGCATTAGACCAGGCCCGCCAGCCGAAGGTCAAAACAGCCTGCGAGACCTGTCCCAACTCGATGTGGTTCAGCTCACCGGAAGAGGTCAAGTGCTATTGCAGGATAATGCACATGATCAGCTGGAGCGGCAAAGATATCAACCTGATAACCATGTGCGACGGGAAGTTTCTGGATTAAAGCTGTATACCCATCTTTGGCCGCTTGCCAAACAAACATGCTCTAAATAA
>JAACPN010000047.1 GCA_009995425.1 Legionella sp.
CAAAAAATAGATAATTTGTGTTTTATTGAGTTTGACAGGGATTATTTAGAGCATGTTTGTTTGGCAAGCGGCCAAAGATGGGTTAAGTTCAACATACGAAGCTCGGAGGATACCGATAAAATTTTACTCAGATTATTAGCTGAAATATTGCTTCCAGATATATCAAGTGACTCAATATGACGAAAATCAGCCTCTCTAAGATCGCCGTTGAGGCGCTTACACCCGCTTAAATTCAGTGTACGCAACTCGGGGGCTACCGCCAGAATTTTATTCAGATTGTCAACTGAAACAGTGCTACATGTTAAATCCAGTGATTCAAGATGTTGAAGACTCCCCCCACTAAGATTAAGCTCACCGTCGAGAAAATTACAATTTTTTAAGTACAATGTACGAAGATCAACCAAAGCATCCAGAATGTTTTTCAGGCCATCACATGAAATATTGCTATCCGATAAATTAAGGGATTTACTAAATCTGAAGTACTCCAAACACATTTGAAATGTCGCCTCAGATCGCTTTCCAAATAACAATGAGGGTGTATCTGACTCAATCTCTTCCCATGTCATATTTGAAAAATCTAATTTCGTATAATTTGTGGGATCATTTTCAATAACAACATCAACCTTCTTTGACTTTAACCATTTTTTTAAAGACTTAGCTTGGTCATTTAAAGCGTAACGAACAGGAAATACATCATGAATAATTTTGGTCAGTGCTGGCTTGACCGATCTCAAAATTTTAGCTAAATCTTTCATTTCTTCCTGTATTAAAGCTTTTAAAGCAGATATTTCACTTGTTCGTAACACACGAGGCTCAGGCTCTTCTTTATCGCTTAAAATATAGTTTAACCAATAATCATCAATGACTTGAACCTGATCCACAGTCAATTTGTTTTCCTTCACAGCAACATCACTGACCGTATTCGAAGAAACCAGCGTCATATTTTTACGAACATCGAAACGATTAAGCTTTGTTAAATCTTTTTTGTTCATTGGAGAGACATGACCATGATGCCATATGCAGATTGAAAACCCTTGATCCATGAGCTTGCTTAGCGATTGTATGACCTGTTCGATTTTTTCAGGCGCCCAATTTTTTGCTGTCCAATCTGCAAGAACGAGTGTTTTTTGCTTCTCCACGCGTGGTAATGTTGCTGGAATCCAGCAAGCATTTCCTGCAATCAATTCTCTAATCTCCAGCGCTCCTGTCGGCGTCCGGCTGTAATTGATTGAACTTTGTGTTTCAGTGAAATAGAATTTTCTTGAATTTATCATAAACCAAACCGTTAAAATATAATCAGTATAACAAAAATATAGCTGAATTTAATAAAAAATCCAGCTTAATGAGACCATTCGAATACTGACTTTACACTTGCATTTCATACCTAAAATCACCTAAGCTACCCTCATGCATGCCATCGAAATAAAACAGCTTTGCAAAACCTATGACAACGGTGTTGAAGCCCTCAAAAACATTGATCTCACGATTCAATCCGGTGACTTTTTTGCTTTGCTCGGCGCCAATGGCGCAGGAAAATCAACCACCATCGGTTTACTTACCTCCTTACTCACCAAAACCTCGGGTTCAATTTTTATTTGCGGGATTGATTTAGACAAAAATCCTACGCAAGCAAAACAATATTTAGGCTTAGTACCCCAAGAAATTAATTTAAATATTTTTGAAACTTGCGAACAAATCTTAATCAACCAAGCCGGCTACTACGGTATACCGCGTTCTGAAGCAACCATGCAAGCAACGACGCTACTCAAGCAATTAGGTTTGTGGGATAAGCGTCACAGCATTGCGAGAAACCTCTCAGGAGGCATGAAACGCCGTCTGATGATTGCACGTGCACTCATGCATAAACCTCGCGTACTCATCTTAGATGAGCCCACAGCCGGGGTAGACATCGAAATTCGTCGTAGTATGTGGGATTTTTTAGCACGCACCAATGCAGCAGGTACCACCATTATTTTAACCACACACTACCTTGAAGAAGCCGAGCAGCTCTGTAAAAATATTGCCATCATCGATCAAGGTAAGCTCGTTGAAAATACATCAACCAAAGCCTTATTAGCTACCTTGCAACATCAAACCTATGTATTTACAACACAAGAACCCATGGATATCTTGCCTTCGTTGGAGCCTTGGATCACCACAAAAATTGACCTACATACGTTTGAACTTCGTGTCGATAGCCAACATACACTCAACGATGTGTTTGCACGTCTTGATCAACATGGTATGCGTGTGCAAAGTTTGCGCAACAAAACCAATCGTTTAGAAGAATTATTTATGGATCTTATCCGTCATGGTCATTAATTACCAACTTGTTGCGTTATATACAATTGTTCGCCGCGAAATGGTGCGTATGCTTCGAATATCAACCCAAACATTCTTACCCCCGGTGATCACAACCACGCTTTATTTTTTAATTTTTGGCTCAGTCATCGGTGATCGTATTGGTCCTGTTGCAAATCACGCGTACACCACGTTTATTGCGCCCGGACTTATCATGATGGGCGTGATTACCAACGCCTATGCTAACGTTGCTACTTCGCTTTTTAGCATGCGTTTTCAACGAAGTATTGAGGAATTATTAGTTAGCCCCATGCACTGGAGTGTGATGCTTGCGGGTTTTATTTTGGGCGGCATGATTCGAGGGCTCCTCGTTGCCTTTTTAATTACCGTAGCCTCATCTTTTTTTATTGAACTGAATATCTTCCGAAACCTACCGATGGCGTTGCTTATCATCCTTTTGGTTTCAATGATTTTTTCACTGGCAGGCTTTCTTAACGCCATGATGGCACAAACGTTTGATGATGTGGCCTTTGTTCCCACATTTATACTTACACCCATGATTTATCTTGGAGGTGTGTTTTATGCGACCAACATGCTGCCGTCGTTTTGGCAAAAAGCCACGCTTTTTAACCCCATATATTACATGGTGCATGCACTCAGGCATGTGATGCTCGGCACAGGAGAAAATATTTCTCAAGATATTATCATGATGGTTGTTATCTTACTGGGATTACTGGCCACCACCACGCTTTTTATTAAGAAAGGTATCGGGCTTCGGGAATAAAAACAAATTAAAAATAGACAGTAGGATCACAACAGTCCTACATTTAATAGGGACGCCTCGAACATGCTTCAGGCTTCTTGGCATACTCCCCAAGCTTGCTCACCACACGTACAACCTGGCCTCCTAAAACAAAGATGTTGGCTGTGCAATCTGTACTGCCTATACTTAAACTGTAGACCATGTTTTGATATTCTGCCAAATATTTTATATATTTTTTTATAATCGCAGAGATGAACAACTTGAAATCAGCATAAAAATTCTATAAAATCTCCCACTTTGTCAGAACCAGTGTTTAGTTAAGCGCTGTCAGGTACGCTTTGGAGAAGAATCATGTATGCGGTGATAAAAACAGGCGGTAAACAATACCGTGTTAAAACAGGTGACGTACTCAAAATAGAACAGCTTCCTGTTGAAGCTGGAAGTGAGCTCGATTTTTCCGAAGTACTTATGATCACTGACGGTGACAACAGTACCGTTGGAACGCCTTTGGTAATGAATGCTGTGGTTAAAGCGAAAGTTTTATCTCAAGGTCGTCATAAAAAAATTAAAATCATTAAATTTCGTCGTCGTAAACACCATATGAAACAAATGGGTCACCGTCAAAATTATACCGAAGTCGAAATTACGGCAATTAATCAGTAAGAAGAAGAGGGTAGCACTACCATGGCAACTAAAAAAGCAGGCGGAAGTACCCGCAACGGTCGCGATTCCAAGCCAAAGTACCTTGGCGTTAAACGGTATGGCGGTCAACATGTTCATGCTGGCGAAGTCTTGGTTCGTCAACGTGGAACACGATTTCATGCAGGAAACGGCGTAGGCTTAGGCCGAGATCATACACTGTATGCTTTAGCTACGGGCTTAGTCCGTTTCATCCGTAAAGGCCCTAAGCAACGTCAGTTCGTTGTGATTGAGCCAATGGCAGTAGATTCAAACTAACCTTAGGTTGTAAAACGCTGCATGAAATTCGTCGATGAAGCAATTATTTTCGTCCATTCGGGACGAGGCGGAGATGGCTGCTTAAGCTTTCGACGTGAAAAATACATCCCCCGTGGCGGACCTGATGGTGGCGACGGTGGTGATGGCGGCAGTGTATACCTTCGTGCTACCTCTGGTTTGAATACGCTGGTAGATTTTCGTCACCAACGTCGTCATAAAGCAGAATCAGGCCAACAAGGTATGGGCAGTAATTGCACCGGTAAAGCGGGTAATGATCTTATCGTTGATGTGCCGACCGGTACCGTCGTTTATGATGCTGAATCAGGTGAATGCTTAGGCGATATTCGCGTGGATGGAGAACGCTTACTCGTCGCTCAAGGTGGTTTTCATGGCCTTGGAAACGCTCGCTTTAAAAGCAGCATCAACCGTGCACCACGACAAACCAGTAAAGGCTCTCCTGCAGAAGTTCGAACACTCAAGCTTGAGCTTCGTGTACTTGCTGATGTAGGCTTACTGGGTTTGCCTAACGCAGGAAAATCAACCCTACTTCGTTCCGTATCCAGTGCACAACCTAAAGTAGCTGATTATCCATTTACGACACTTCACCCATCGCTTGGTGTTGTACGTGTTGCGGATCATCAGAGCTTCGTCATGGCTGATATTCCTGGCTTAATCGAAGGCGCATCAACAGGCGCAGGCCTCGGTCACCAGTTTTTGAAACACTTAACCCGAACATCTGTTTTGCTTCACCTCGTCGATATATCACCTTGTGAAGGTTATTGTCCTGTACAAGCAGTCAAAACGATTCTAAACGAACTCGCTACGTATGATGTCAACCTATTAAATAAGCCGCGTTGGCTTGTCATTAATAAAGTCGATTGCTTTCCTGACGAAGCATCACGCGAACATGCAATTAAAGCTTTCATAGACGAACTGGGTTGGACTGGTCCATACTTTACTATATCCGCACTTTCGCGTGCTGGAACAGACGCATTATGTCACGAAATCATGACCTTGATTAATCAAATCAAACATACGGGCGCATAACCACTCTGCGGCCGTATGCAGTGTCCAAGCACCGATGCGTGGCAACGTGTATCGCGCCACCCCTTCCTGCTCCCCGACGCGATA
>JAACPN010000023.1 GCA_009995425.1 Legionella sp.
AAGCAACCAATTGATTTTTAAGTGTTAATTTTTACAGACGGCCAAAGATGGGTATAAACATCCGCGGCTTTATCGTCCCATGGCAGCATATGCACGCGCACATAATCACGTGCCAGCGCATCTGTATGGGTATCATCTTTTCGTTCGTACTCAGGTGATTCAAAAAAATCTAAAACTAAGCCACCGTCGTAATTTTCTAACTGAGGGATATTAGGCATCTTCAAAAATTAACTCAAACACAACATGCCTCACATAATATCACAATTTAGCAAAATTAAACACGAAGGTTAATATAAAAACATAAAATCAGGTTCGAAGAGATGCTTATCATTTCAATCTGGCAGTCGCATCCACTACCCTTGAAACATCATCCACCAACGTGAGACTGCGTTTAGGTGAGTCCGGCTCAAATTTAAGCTTAGTCATATCTATTTTCTGAAGTGTCAAATCGGAATAACTTCTAAAATATAATACATGATGCGCAAGATCTTTAATCACAATCCATTGTGTTGAGTCCATCTCATCGGGTGACATATCGCCAGGCTTACCTCGCACCGCACCGTAGGGAATATCGACGTTATTTAAAATATGTTGTGATAAATTAACCGCTCCTCTGGCATCATCGACGGGCTTCGCCGTATTCACCAAATACGCCATACGAATAAAACGTCCTGGCGGCGTATAATCCCCCGGCAAACCCACAGCGCCCGCCCCCTGTCCGGTTGCATTATAGGTCACACCATGTTTAACAACGGGTTCTGGGGCATTCGGCGATAAGTTAATATAATTGCTTAAATTTGTAACATGCCATGGGTAGCTGGGTGAGTTAGTAAACACACCTACTTTATTATCATAGATATGCAATTGCCCCTGAGTAAACTCGATCACAAGGCTTTGGCCTTGTTTATCCGTTACAACAAAATGCATAGGGAACACAACCAGTTGGCCTGCATGCTGTAACGCTTTGGCATAAACCGTAAGCTTGGGCAACGCATGTTTAATTTCAGTAATATTTGAAAAATTGCCTAAAATATAATCTCCAATTAAATAATATGGTATGGCCTCTGAAGCTTGATTCATATCATACGCTTGGTACTCGGCAAAGCCAGGAAAATAAAGCCCGTCAAACGAAAGCCCCTGCTCGTTCATGCCGCTCACTGGAAATAAATGAAAGCCGTCTAACGCTAAATAACCGTATTTTGCCTGCCAATGTAGGCCAGGCTTACCATCCGGTGTTGTGCTCTCAAACTTAGTTTCGCGATTTACAGTATAAAGTTCCGTTTCGAGCTTTGGGCCGAATTCCATTGAACGGCCAATCACCACACTGCCATCTTTTGCCGTTAACCTAACGTGCGTACACGCAAGGCTCGACATAGCATAAGAACACAAACACACAAAAACCATCAAAAGCTGTTTCATCTTAGCTCCTTTCGATTATCAATAAATTTAGCAATTCCTTCTGACAAAAGCGATGACACATCAAGATCATTGCTTTCATGCTGAATCGTATTGCACGTTACAATTTTCGAGACCCCAGCCTTCAGCAATTTTTTATACGCATCATCTGCAAATATACCGTGAATGCCTACACAAACCGCAGCTTTCATCTTGGCTTTTTGGAGATGCTGAACGACTGCAATCATGGTTTGACCCGTTGAAATAATATCATCCACCAAAACCGGCGTACGATCATCATAAGGGCCTAAAATAGGTACTGATATATCAACTTTATAATCACCATGACGGTTTTTTTCTAAAATAATATACGGTGCCTGCGCGATCTGCGCAATTTTGGCAACCCACTGCTCACTCTCACGATCAGGCCCGATGAGCAATGGCTTTGTGATTTTCTGTTGTATCCATCCAGAGATAGCCTGTGTTGCATGCAGGACTTGGCTTGGTATTGTGTAAATTTCACTCAAATCATGATATCGGTGCAAATGTGGATCAACCGTCACAAACCAATCAAAATACTGAGATAAAAGCTTGGCAAAATAAACCGATGTGATCCCTTCACCCGGATTAAATTGCTTATCTTGACGCATATAAGCAAGATAAGGCGCACACAGACCAACACAACGTGCACCCAAGGCACGCGCTGTTTCAGCCACGAAGATCAACGGCAATATTTTAGTATTAGGCCTATCTAAACTCGTGAACAAGATCAGCTCTCGATCATGGAGATCATGCTGAAATTTAATATAGCTTTCACCGTCTGGAAAATCCCGGAGTAACACCTGTCCTACCTCATAACCTTGACGTTTTGCAATCATGTGCACAACAGGATTATCATCAAATAAACTGATGATCACAGGCTTCATTCACACGCCTCCACCCGCACAATTGCGGGAATTTGCGTTAATAAAGAAAGCGCGTATTGCAACGCACCTTTGGACTCAGCATGAATCTCAAGTAAAGACTGTCCTTTTTCAACCATAGCATCTAAGCGCGTGTATAACACCACGCCCGCCGCTTGATCGTGTGGCGCACCGGCAAGTTTTGCAAGCCTCGAGAGCTGACGATTATCAATCATCACAACACGCCCCACATCTTGAGACGCGATCACATGCGTATATCGCGCAATGGGCGGCTCTCTCAACCCACCTTGAGCTTCGCAAATCGCTTGAAATTTTTGCCAAGCTCGGCCGTCATCAAGCAAACGTGCTGCCATCGCTTGACCTGTTCCAAGTTTAACTTCAGGAGAAAATTCTAAAATTTTACCCGCCAAAATCAACGCTCGCTCACGTAAATCTTGTGGTGCATCAGGCGAATTTTGTAACACAGCTAAAGCATCTCGGGCTTCCAATGCAGGCCCAATACCTCGACCAACCGGTTGCTCACCATCAGAAATCATGATTTTCAGAGCAATATCAAAACTTGCCGCAACTTTTTTGAATAATCGCTTTAAATTTTCTGCGCGTTTCAAAGACCTGACTTTAGCGGTAAGCCCGACGGGAATATCAATCACGATATGTGTAGAACCTGCTGCAATTTTTTTTGACAAAACAGAGGCTATCAACGACCCTTCGCTATCTAAATCCATGATGCGTTCTACACGAATCAACGCGTCATCTGCAGGGCTTAGAGCAACCGAACCACCCCAAACAATACATCCGCCTTCTTGCTCAACCACACGCTTCATATTTTCTAAATTTAAATCAACGGGCGCCAAGGTTTCCATGGTATCGGCCGTGCCTGCAGGCGATGTAATCGCACGTGATGAAGTTTTGGGCATCGTTAACCCAACAGCAGTCACAATAGGAACAATAATCAACGTCGTGCGATTTCCAGGTAAACCTCCAACGCAATGCTTATCCACCACAAGATCCGCCGGCCAACGTAAAGTCTTCCCCACATCGACCATGCCTCGTGTTAAATTTATCACTTCATGATGATTCAAGCGATTTCCAGCACAAGCCGTTAAAAAAGTCGCAAGATGAATATCTGAATATCGTCCTTCAACAATATCGTTTAAAATAGCACGTGTTTCTTTGAGATTGAGCTCAGAGCCATAGACTTTAGATCGCACAAAACTTAACGAGCGCAAAGGCTTGGGGTGCGACAAAGCAATTTTAGCACCTTCATGTGCTCCTAATTTTTCCCAAGCATATTTTGATAACGAGGCTTCACCTTCGCCTAACAAATCACCTTCAATCGTATGGAGTGTTGCTAAAAGATGCTGGCGACCCAAGCTCACACGCACGCGTGTATGCACTTCAAAACCCTCTGAACGACACACATAACAATCTTTTCGCATGAACAAAACGGCTTCATGGTAAGTATCAATACCGAGCGCCTTAAGTGATAGGGTGTTCGCATCGCGTTTCAACGTGTAGTCCTCCGAGCCCTCTTTGCATTAAAAAAAACCCCGTATTGAACGCAATACGGGGTGAGTGACTCAAAACAAACGATTACTCGTTATCCATGCCGCCCGTTAAAACATCGCCAACGCCTTCACCAACGCTATCGACTGCTTTACCGCCGGCTTCCAATGTATCTTTTCCAGCCGTTCCAACAGCATGTGCTGCATCAACCGTACCTTGACCTACATCTTTGGTGACATCAACAGCACCTTCACCGACATCCTCCACCGCATTTGTGCCTGCCTGCATGCTGCTTTCTACAGGACCGTTATGTGACGTTGCTAACGCACCTGCACTTAATCCAAACGAAGCAATACCTAAGACTAAAGCAGGTAATACAAGTAACTTTTTCATGGTGTACTCCTTGCAACTATTTATATAAAAAATTACAGAGCTCTCAAAACACTCTCCTCATGACTGATACTAGTACATAGAACTTAATTAATCAAATTGTTAATTAATTAAATAAATCGGATAATCGATGAAAAATCTAGATCATGATGTATTTTATCAGCCGCTTCATACCATGCTCGAGCACATGCTCCCATAGGTGTATGAACGCCTTCACGACGGGCGGCCTCTTCTGCAAGACGTAAATCTTTTAACATCATCGCACTGGTAAATCCTGGTTTATAATCATGATTAGCAGGCACATCAGGCAAAACACCTGGAACAGGCACATAATTATCCACCACCCAACACTTCCCGGATGCCTGACTCACAAGCGCATGAAATTTTTGAGCTGAAAGGCCCAACTTTTCTGCTAAGAGAAACGCTTCGGATACTGCAATCATCGACACACCAAGAATCATGTTGTTGCATAGTTTACCTGCCGCACCACTGGATGCATCACCCATATGTAAAATTGCGTGCCCCATCGCCTCTAAAATCGGCTTCGCTTGTTCAAACGCTTCTGCCTGCCCACCCACAATAAACGTTAAACGGGCGTTAGTTGCTCCCGCAACGCCTCCCGACACAGGCGCGTCCACCATCCAGATGTTGGCACGCGCAGCGTGTGCATGCACCTCGCGTGAAGCATCGACACTGATGCTCGAGCAATCGATCAATAACGTCTTGGGTGGCATTACGGCAAACAAACCGTGTTCGCCCAAGCAAACGCTTTTAACTTGCTCACCTGTTTGCAGCATGGTTATCACAACATCCTGTTCTAAAGCCACGTCTTGAAGCGTTGAAGCCAGGCTTCCTCCGGCTTTTTTCAATGCGTTCATAGGCACTTGTTCACGATCAAATCCCATCACCTGGTGCCCAGCTTTTAGTAAATTTATCGCCATAGGTAAACCCATATGACCAAGCCCAACAAATCCAATACGCGCCATGCATGCTCTCCTTGGTTTTTATTGCGTTGCGTCATCGCGATGCGCTGGCATAGCAAAGGCATGGCCTTCATGTGCGCCATCCACAGGCCATCGCGCGGTCACCGTTTTTCGACGTGTATAGAAATGCATGCTCTCGGCACCATGCATCCCTGTATGGCCAAACGCTGATCGCTTCCAACCACCAAACGGATGCGTTGCAATCGGTACGGGAATGGGGACATTAACACCCACCATGCCCACCTGCACGCGACGGCTGTATTCACGTGCGTAATACCCCGAACGTGTAAAAATTGCCGTACCGTTTCCGTAAAGATTACGATTAACCAACGCCAAGGCTTCATCAAAGCTTTTAACGCGAAGCACAACCAAAACAGGACCAAAAATCTCACGCTGATAAACGCTCATATCAGCCGTGACACGATCAAATAACGAAGGTCCCACAAAATAACCCTGTGGATACTTAGGATGTATAAACGAACGACCGTCAAGCACCAAATCAGCGCCTTCATCAACACCGTCCGTAATTGCCTGCACCACGCGTTCACGATGTGCTTCACTGATCAGTGGCCCCATTTCACAGCCTGGAACATCACCCGCATCAATTTTAATATTACGAATCATCGGCATCATGATATCCAGTAAGCTATCCGCCGTAGCCTCACCCACAACCACCACAGCCGAAATCGCCATGCACCGCTCTCCCGCCGAACCAAACGCAGCACCGATGAGCGCATGGGCGGTTTGTTCTAAATTGGCATCAGGCATAATCACCGCGTGATTTTTCGCTCCACCAAAGGTATGCGCGCGCTTACCTTGCTCGGTTGCTTGTGTATAAATATGCTCGGCAACAGGCGTTGATGCCACCGCCGTAAACGCCGAAATGCCGGGATCCCTGAGTAAATACTCCACCGTGCTTTTATCACCGTGCACCACTTGAACAACGCCAGATGGCAGACCGGCTTGCTTTAATAAATCAACCAAATAATTGGGTGCCGACGGGGCTTGCTCTGAAGGCTTTAAAATAAACGTATTACCGGCAGCAATCGCGGGAATCATCATCCAGACAGGTACCATGACAGGAAAATTAAACGGCGAAACACCGGCACACACGCCCAAAGGCTCCTGCGTGGTCCAACAATCGATGGCCGTGGCTACATTGGCAGAAAAGCTTCCTTGGAGCTCTTTCAGCACGCCACAATGCACTTCAACGACCTCAATGGCTCGTAAAATCGAGCCGACGGCGTCATCAAGCGTCTTGCCATGCTCACGTGTGACCATGGCTGCAAGCTCGGCTTGGTGTTTTTCTAATAATTCACGAAATTTAAATAAAATATGTGCGCGCTTAACCGGAGGCACGGCCGACCATAGCAAAAAAGCTTGCTGTGCAGCCTGCACCGCCTGATAACATTGCGCCTCGCCGGCGATGGGTACCTGAGCAATTTTTTCACCTGAAACAGAGCTATGCACCGCTAAAAATCCAACATGGCTGTCTGCTGACCCATCGTCATGCATCCCATGTATCCTATGAGGTACTGTTTGAACCATGACAACACTCCCTGTTTGCCTTATCTAAGCCCTGCTCTAGGCTTAATTTACGCTAATAATTGATCTAAACCGTACACCAATGTATCCAATTTTAAAACGTGCTGGCAAGCTAAAATAACACCTGGCATAAACGAAAGCCGGTCAATCGTTTGGTGACGTAAGGTGAGGGTTTCACCCAATTGTCCAAAAATAACATCTTGCTGGGCCAACGTTCCAGGTAATCTCATGGAGTGAATACGTACGTCTTGATGCAAGGCCCCGAGTGCACCCGGCACAATTTCTTCACAACGTGGCCTATGGGCGGCTCGCGTTCGTGCTTTTGCAATCACATCAGCTGTTTTGATCGCGGTTCCTGATGGCGCTTCTGCTTTCGCGGGATGATGCGCTTCAACAATTTCAACATCAGGTAAATAATGCGCGGCTTTGGCTGCAAATTGCATCATGAGTACCGCAGCAATCGAGAAATTCGGGACGATCAACCCTCCGAGTTTTTTTTGTGAACATAAAGAACGCAAGGCTTCTATTTCAGCCTCCAGTAACCCACTGGTTCCAATCACAGGATGCGCGCCCTGCTCAATAATTGTTTTTGTATTTTGGTATACGCTATCCGCTCGCGTGAGATCCACCACAATACGTGCATTCAAATCGCTTATGGCCTGCGCTAAATCATCCGAACGCCCAAGGCCCGCCAGTAACTCAAACTCAGCATGTTTTTGGATGGTTTCACACGCGAGTTCGCCCATTTTTCCTTGAGCCCCATTCACAATCACGCCGATGGTTGATGCACTCACGGTTTCTGTTCCAAATCTTGTGAATTTTCTGAGTTAGACGATGTTTCTTCCGTATGCGCTTTGACAGAGGCTTTCGGTTGCTTAGGTTTTAGACCCAGTGCTTCGCGATGTCGCCAAGCCACCACGCTAATTGGGATCCAACCGATGATGCTTGCTTGCATCGTAAAGGCAAACACCGCAAACTCTAACCGCCCTTCAAGCAAAAAAATAGTGCCCGGAAAAAAAATAGCTAAAAACGATAAGATAAACCTTTTCATGAAGCCTCCAAAATTAATGGGTTATCTTGCAATTATATACACCCCGCGTATACTTGCAAAAATCTATGGATTTAAAATGATTTAACCTGACAGACCTGCAGCCAAAAGGAAGCTTGGCCGCCCCCAACAAATTTTTAAATTGAACGAGTTTAATCTATGAAAAACCAACCCCTGCACCCTCATACCGCAGCTATTAATCATAAACAAAAAATACACGCAACGCTTGCACGTTTAGATGCACTCTCTTGGCTAACCGAAACTTTTCCCAAAGCATTCGACAACTCCCAAAGCATTCAACCCCTTAAAATTGGCATTCTTCATGATATCCTTGCACATGCCGAACAGGCCGAAGCTGCTGGCATATCGAAAAGCAAATTACGCCAAGCCGTGGTGGTTTTTACCCGTCGCATCGATTACTTAGCCTGCATCAAAGCACGTGAAATGCGCATTGATCTCGAAGGCAACCCCGTCGCACGCGTCTCAGAAGAAGAAGCAGAGCACGCCGCATCAAAAATAAGACGCCGGGTCGAAAAAAGCGCCAAGAATGCTCGAAAAATGCTCGAATCCCAAGCGCCTCATGCAACAAAACAAAAATCTCGCGCATCAAGCCATACGCCGGCTCCATCAAGCGAACCGGAGTTCCGCTCATCGTTTAGCGCTCAACCAGCGCCCACACGTACAAGCTCCGTGATCGTCAAACGTAAAGCAACACGTACGTTTGATCCGAACGCGGTTGCTCGCCTCAAAGAAAAACTTGGGCTTGCGCAAAAAAATACGATGAACACACCTATAGCAGAATAACCTGAAACTTCTGTCTCCCGCAAGCGCGAGACAGAAGAGATGATAGGGGACTAGTCGGTGAAGACCGAGTCACATTGATTGGAACGTGCGTCGAGCGCCGCAACCGCAGGCAGGGTTTTACCTTCTAAATATTCAAGAAAAGCGCCACCCCCGGTTGAAATATACGAAATTTGATCCATCAAATTATATTGGTCAATGGCTGCCAGTGTATCTCCACCACCCGCAATACTAAACGCAGGGCTCTTAGCAATTGCAATGGCTAAAGCACGCGTACCGTACGAAAATTGTGGAAATTCAAACACGCCCACAGGACCGTTCCAAATAATCGTTTTTGCTGTACTCAAAACATCAACATAGCGTGCAACTGTTTCAGGACCAATGTCCAAAATCATGTCATCTTCGGCCATATGTGACAGCGATTTATTAAATGCAGGGCAGGTGTCGCTGAACGATTTACTCACCACAACATCCGACGGAAGCGGGATCTCACACCCCAATTCTTCGGCCAAAGCAAGAATACTACGTGCTTCGTCTAATAAATCATGCTCGCAAAGCGATACCCCCACTTCATGCCCTTGGGCTCTTAAAAATGTATTAGCAATCCCGCCCCCTGGAATCAAAACATCCACCATGGTGACCATTTTTTTAAGCAACGAGAGCTTAGATGAAACTTTCCCCCCGCCCACAATAGCAACAATCGGTTTTTCGGGTGCACGCAACACGTGTTGGAGTGCATCCAACTCTCGCACAAGCAAAGGACCTGCAACAGCAACCGATGCATACTGGGCAACACCGCAAGTTGAAGCTTGAGAGCGGTGTGCCGTACCAAACGCATCCATCACAAAAATATCACACAATGCAGCGAGCTTTTTTGAAAGCGCTTCGTCACACGCTTTCTCGCCACGATTAAATCGTACATTCTCACACACCACGAGCTCACCTGGCTGGCAATCAACGCCGTCGAGGTACTCCGTGACAAAACGCACCGGAAAATCCAAGTGTTTCGCCAAATAATCAGCCACGGGCTTCATCGAAAAACGTTTGTCATGAACCCCTTCTTGCGGCCGACCTAAATGCGACAGCACCATAACCGCAGCTCCTGCTTCAAGCGCGGTCACCAACGTTGGCAAGCCGGCTTCCAAGCGTTGATCGCTGGTAATCATGCCGTCTTTAATCGGTACATTAAAATCTTCCCGAATGAGCACACGTTTATTACGGAGCTCAATATCGCTCATGTTCATCATTGTCATAGCCATCCCTTAACGCGTCATCATGTACGATGCAGTATCTAACATACGATTAGAAAAACCCCATTCGTTATCATACCACGCAACCACTTTAACCAAAGATCCCATCACGTTTGTTTGCGTGGTGTCAAAAATTGCTGACGCTGGGGTATGATTAAAATCACAAGAAACCAAAGGTTCCGAATTAATATGCAACACATCATTCGCTGCTTTGCACATCACCGCATTCACTTCATCGATCGTGGTTGACCGCCCAGCGACAAACGTCAAATCAACGACGGAAACATTTTGCGTAGGTACACGCATGGCGAATCCATCCAGTCTACCAGCGAGTTCGGGTAAAACCAACCCAAGCGCTTTAGCTGCGCCTGTTTTTGTTGGAATAATCGAGTGTGCAGCAGCGCGAGCGCGGCGTAAATCCTGATGGCGTCCATCCAACAACAGCTGATCTTGCGTATAGGCATGAATGGTATTCACCAAGCCCGATTCAATACCCAACGCGGCGTGTAACGGCTTGACGATAGGAGCAAGGCAATTGGTCGTGCATGAAGCATTGGATACAATTTTATCTGATGCACGCAACACCTCATGATTAACGCCATACACCACCGTCGCATCCACGTCTTTTCCAGGTGCTGAAATCAATACTTTTTTAGCACCCGCCGTGAGATGCTGCCCTGCACTTTCACCACTGACAAAGCGCCCGGTACACTCAAGTACCACATCAACATCCAGTTCTTTCCATGGCAGAGCCAAAGGATCACGCTGATTAATCACCGCGATCAATTGACCATCAATCATCAGTTTCGAGCCGTCAACCACCACATCATACGGAAAACGACCATGGGTGGAGTCATAACGCGTAAAATGAGCCGTATCTTCAACATCCGCTGAATGATTAATCGCAACCACCTGAAATTCATGCTGTCTATTTTGCTCATAAATAGCTCTTAAAATACATCGGCCGATACGACCATATCCATTGATTGCAACGCGTATTGTCATGATTATTTCTCTCCAAAAAATGCTTGTATTTCTTGAGCTATACGCTCACTTGTTATATTAAACGCGCCATATACATCCTGCGCAGGTGCTGATAATCCAAACGAATCAAGACCAACCACAGTACCGCACAAGCCAACCAACCGATACCAATCGCC
The DNA here is from genome assembly GCA_009995425.1 of Legionella sp. Classification (GTDB taxonomy): domain Bacteria; phylum Pseudomonadota; class Gammaproteobacteria; order Legionellales; family Legionellaceae; genus JAALKW01. The sequence continues at coordinate 11,002 of JAACPN010000023.1, forward strand.
TGTGCTCGCGGCTTCAACGGCAATACGTCGCGATACCTGAGGTGGAAGCACCGCGTCTTGGTACGCCGCGTCTTGCTCTAAAAAACGCTCCACACAAGGCATCGAGACCACACGAATTTTCCAAGGTTTGGTGCTCACATGCTCCGCTGCGGCCAGTGCCAACTGGATTTCTGAACCGGTCGCCAGCACAATCACATCCGGCGTGCCTTCGACATCCCGAAGAATATACCCGCCTCGCTTGATCTTCTCAACATCATGGTCTGCATGAGGCAATGCAGGTAACGCTTGACGTGATAATAAAATACACGATGGACCATGATGCTTAAGCAAAGCTTGCTGCCATGCGACCGCGGTTTCGGTTAAATCGGCCGGACGCCACACATCAAGATCCGGCGTCATACGTAGCATCGCCACGTGCTCAATTGGTTGATGCGTTGGGCCATCTTCACCTAAGCCAATTGAGTCATGCGTGTACACAAAGATCACGCGTATTTTCATGAGGGCAGCAAGACGCACAGCTCCCCGTGCATAATCAGAAAAAACTAAAAACGTGCCGCCGTAAGGAATCACACCACCATGCCGCGCCATACCGTTCATCATCGCCGACATGCCAAATTCACGCACACCGTAATGCAAATAATTACCGCTCCAATCATCACGTGAAAGTGCCTGCGTGCCCGACCAATCAGTATTATTTGACCCCGTTAAATCGGCCGAACCACCCAAAAGCTCAGGAAGATAGGCAGCAAAGTGCTCCAAACACTGCTGCGAGGCTTTACGGGTGGCCATCGCTTTGGATTGCGTCCTACATTGCTGAATAAATGCATCCGAATCATCGCAAAAAGCATCCGGCAAGCCACCGTTCGCAACGCGTAAAAACTCAGCGTACGCGTCTGGGTAACGTGCTTCATAGGCTTGGCATAGCGCAAGCCACGCCGCTTCATGTTCAGCTCCCGCGTCCACTTGACGCCAGGCGTTGGCAATCTCGTCCGGAATAACAAACGCCGCATGAGGCCAATTCAACGCAACGCGCAAAGCTTGAACCGCCTCCGCACCCAGAGGCGCACCGTGCACCGCTGCACTGCCTGCCGCCACCGAACCAAATCCAATCACCGTTTTGCAAATAATCAAGCTCGGCTTATCAAGTACGTCGCGTGCAGCATGAATCGCTTGTTCTATATTTTTGGCATCATGTCCATCAACCTCGTCGATCACATGCCAATCATAGGCCTGAAAACGCGCAGCTGTATCATCCGTCAACCAACCGTCAACTTCACCGTCGATAGAAATACCGTTGGCATCATAAAATACAATCAACTTGCCCAAGCCTAACGTGCCCGCAAGCGATGCCACTTCATGTGAAATACCTTCCATCAAGCAACCATCACCCACAAAAACATAGGTGAAGTGGTCGATTAAGCTCACATCCGGCCGATTATACCGCGCCGCGAGTACCTGTTCTGCCAACGCCATACCCACAGCATTTGCAAGCCCCTGCCCCAGGGGCCCGGTGGTGGTTTCAACCCCCGGTGTATCGGTACACTCGGGATGACCCGGTGTTTTTGAATGCAGCGTTCTAAATTTTTTTAAATCATCGATACTAAGCGCATACCCGGTCAAATGCAGCAGAGCATAAAGCAGCATCGCGCCATGACCATTGGATAAAACAAAACGATCGCGATTAAACCAGGCGGGATTCCTTGGATTATGCTTTAAAAATTTAGTCCAGAGCACGGTTGCAATATCCGCCATGCCGAGCGGCATACCCGGATGCCCTGACTGAGCCGCTTCTACCGCATCCACACTCAAAAATCGAATGGCTGAAGCAAGCGTGTTTAAATCCGTCATAAATCTCTCAGAAATAGAATCAATAGCAAGGCCACTATTGTCCCCCAGAAGCACGCGCTCATCAAGTAACCCATGACACGGTGAGATGCCTGACGTTCTCATACGGCCAGTTCCTACCCCATCATAGCTCAATAACGCATATTTAGTTTCTTACATATGCAGTGAGAAAGTTATCTGAAGGGACTAATGATCGTATTTTTGATAATTTGGACCTAAGGATAGCTTTCTTCTCTTCCAAATCATAATCAGCTTGCAATCCAAGCCAGAAACCCTCTGATGTTCCGAGCGCCCTCGACAATCTTAAATCGGTATCCGCTGTAATTGAGCGTTTAGCATGAACAATTTCATTAATTCGTCGAGGGGATACGCCAATATCACACGCAAGTTTATTCTGGCTGATATGCATCGGTGCAAGAAACTCTTCAAGCAATACCTTACCAGGATGGATATTTTTTAATTTCATCATCATTCACTCCTCATGCCTAATGGTAATCTACCGTTTCAACATCTGTTATAACGCGTCACGTCATATCAACGCAAGACGTTATACCTGCATGATTTTGCACCAAACACTGATTTATGTTGTTTAGTGAAAAAATATCCTCCACCGCTCTATGCATCTTTGTGATACAATCCGTACGGTCTATCTAAAATTTCGGGCTTTCGGGCTTTATGACACATTTGTTTGAGCATTTAAATCAACGCACCGGCATCATCACACCCGATTTCAGTGAAGGCGCCGGCACGTGCATGAAAAAAGCCGAGCTGCTTGCCCAAATCAATCAATATGACAAAACGAATTTTGAATACTTAGCCGAACGCGCTTCGCTTTGGCGCTTGCTGCATCGCGCACAGCGCTGCCAACTCGCTACCGTATTACGCCAAGAGGCGCGAACAGACGAAGATAACCATGCCCGCGTACTGCTCATCAAAGAAACGCTCTGGATGGCAATCCTACTTGAAGCGCTGCATGCGCGTCTCAACGAGGCATCTGCTGCCGAAATATTTCGCACGGAACAAGACCAACTTCGTGAATTGCTCAACACTTACGATGCCACCTACACCCTCGAACATCCCGTTGAATCACCTCACGAAACCAACCATATAAGTGATTATCTCGAATATTTTCATCGTGGAATTACTTATGATTTTGACACAACGCGGCTTTATTTAGGGCATATGAGACGCATATGTGTCGCTTTAATCGCTGCCCCCCAAGTCTTTGGTTATCACTATTTCTGGGCCAATGCATTTGCAACCATCATGGCGCCTATTTTAAGTGTCGCCTCGCTGATAGTTTATCTTCCCAGGACAATTTCAAATATCTATGTTTTAACCGAACGCATGCTTGAAACCAATCATGATATCGCTTTAAAGCATCGCATCATGACCCATTGCGAACAAAACGATCGCTTGTTTAATTTAATCAACGATTCACCCTCAGTCATTGCTGCTGTTCTAACATGGTTTGTATTATCAGGCCCTGGTTTGGCCTGGGTTGTGTACATCACGGTCATGGTGAAATTCGCGGAAGTGATGTTTGCCTCCACAAGAGCCTATTTTGAAGTGACTCGCCTCGATCATCTTCGCGATAAATATCATGGCTATGATCGACAAACGCAACAAGATGCCGATTATCGTGAGCATTTAGATCGCTTGATTGCGCATGAAAAAGGTCGATTTATTACAACAGCCACCCATCATGGGCTTTTGTTATTTTGCTTAGCCTCGTTCACACCACCGATCACAGCATTAAGCCCATGGGTTGCGATTGTTGCGGCCCTTGTAGCCATGCTCGTGCTTGCCCTCCGCTTTGCAGATTTTCGGGATATATGGATTCCCGCGTACCCAAGCGATAATCTTCAGGTTTTATTCCATGATCGTTTCTTTAGACCACAACCAGAAGAACCAGCACAAGAACGGTCAGAGAGTCACGCAACAAGCTTGACAAGGCCCGGCGCTCCTGTTTCAATCTAAGTTACTTTTAGATGGCTTAAGTATCATTCATGAAGAACCCAACATGAAGAACCCAACATGAAAAACCGAAGACTCTTATTGATGATCACGCTCTCGGCATTTTTGGCTGCTTGCGCACCTATCACGTATAAAAAGCCACCGTATAATGCCCCCAGTAACGATGCCACCATCAAACTCGCTGAGGCCGCAACATCTATTAGCAACTCCATGCTTGAAATGGCACGTGTCGAAAAAGTGGTAACCCCAACGCGCGAAGATAATATTCAAACCATTCCAAGCACACGAGGCTTGCTTGAACATGCGTCGGTTGACTGGTCTGGCCCTATCGGTGAACTCGCTGAGCGCTTAGCCAAGGCTGCTGATCTTCGCCTACGTGTTTTAGGTCATCCTCCTGCGATTCCTGTTTTAGTCAGTTTAAATCAAACCGATCGCTCGATTGCAGAACTTTTACGTGACATCGATTACCAAGCGGGCAACAAAGCCTCCATTCATGTTTACCCTAACAGTCAGGTCGTCGAATTACGCTATGCGAAAACTTATTCGTAATCTTATAGTTTTTTTATTTGCGGGCCTCATCACGGCCTGCGCACCTAGGGTGTATGGTCCGATGGGTGATACCGAATCACTCGCCGGTTTAAAAGCCATGTCGACCACAAAACGCGGCAGTGAGCGCCGTGCAACCAAAGTATCAGAAAGCAAAATTCGCGAACAAGCACTTCGAGAAACAGCTTTAAGCTTAGGCGCGCAGGCAGCGCTTGCTGCACGCGCTAAAAGCATCGATGACCAACTCATCAAACAAGCTCGTCATCTTGACGCGATTTTTGATTTCAACGCGTTGATTTTAGATAATAATATTTTGCCGCCCGTGCTCGTACAAGGTAACAACGCACTGAATCTTGCCGACACACAAACCATTCGCATTTCTGACCGCACCTATAAGCTTATTAAGCAAGCACGCTTTATGACCACACCACCGAACTGGCGCCAATACCTCTGGCTTGATTATCAAAAACCTGAAGCGCCCCACGTCACCTTACTGCCTAATACCAAAGAAGAGCGTGAAGTCTGGTGTTACTACACTGAAAAAGGCTGGCAAAACGGCCTGGAGCAAGCCGATATTATTTTGGCCGAAAACGTTGCGCGCATCAAAGAAGATTTCACCGGCATGATTTTGTATCGCAAGCTGCTGGCCATGAACATGGTCTCACCCCCTTACGTTTCACACCTGGATTTGGGTGTCACCGGAGATGGTAATGAGCTTCATATTGATGATCAAGTGCTTCGTATTACGGCACTCCCAGCCTTAAACGTGAACAGCAACGAGTGGCGTGCAGCGGTTGCAAAAGATGAACGCTCGCTTGAAGCACTCACCCAAATGGAACAACGCATTCAAACAGCCAAAGTCGAGGCGAACAGCAATGCATGGCAACCGGTTATTCGCCCCATTCGCTAATTTAATCCTGGATTTTTTATCATGAATGATGCTGAACACTGCAATTTTATGCCCGATGAACCCACGCGGTTTACCTCGGTTTTTATGGAGCGTTTACTCGAGCACACCGAAGGCTTAAATGCCTCCGACATCACCATTCAAACAGGTGCCCCTGTATTTGCTGAGGTCTATGGAAAACTTCTACGTATCACCAAGCGCTCCCTATCTAACACTGAATTAGGTGATTTGATTAATGCAATTTATGGTCCCAATGCGACCACGCAGCTCTTATCCGGTCAAGATATCGATACCCATTACGAATTTAGGCCTAACCGTGGCGTACGTTACCGCTATCGCGTGAATGCAACCGCCTGCTTGGTTGAAGGGCATGACGCCATTCAAATTACCTTACGAACCATTCCAAGCACACCGCCTCAATTGGAAACCATGCAGTTGCCTCCGCATATTGTGGATGCACTTGCACCTCAAGAAGGAATCATATTTATCACCGGTGCGACAGGCTCGGGTAAATCAACCCTGCTCGCATCAATCATTCGTGATTTAATCGAAAAGAAAGATTCCAACCGAAAAGTATTAACCTATGAAGCGCCGATTGAGTTTGTTTATGACGAGATTGATACCATCTCGTCCATTGTGAGCCAATCTGAAATTCCGCGGCATCTGCCCTCATTTGCAGAAGGCGTACGTAACGCCCTTCGTCGTAAGCCACGCTTGATTATGGTCGGTGAGTGTCGTGATGCGCAAACCATCAGTGCAGCCCTTGAAGCAGCCCTCACAGGCCATCCAGTCTACACCACACTGCATACATCAGGCGTTGCCGAAACCATGCGCCGTCTTGTCACCTCGTTTGCCGGTGAAGAACGCCTGGGGCGGACCATTGATATTTTAGAAACCATTCGTTTGTGTATTTGGCAAAAACTGGCGCCCACAGTCGATGGCAAGCGCGTCGCACTTCGAGAGTACCTTGTTTTTGACGAAGCCGTGCGTGATATCTTACTCGAATCGGATCCGAACGATGTGACCCGTGTCACACGAAAACTCGTACGTGAGCGCGGGCGCTTGATGACCGTGGATGCGAAAGAAAAGTTTGAGGCGGGTATTATCAGTGAACGTACGTATCACCTCATCACAGCAGGTTCAAAAGATCCGGCTGACGGTTAAGGCTTCGTCAGCCAAATTGTTTCATCTACGGTTAGCTCCCTCCCCCACTTACGCCACCACCTGTGCTTTTACCGAACACCTTATCGGTCACTTTTTTCGCACCACCCATTGCTTCTTGTGCCAGACCTTTCTGTATCGCACCCATCGAACGATCGACGTCACCGGCCGCTTTATCTATTTTTCCTTTGGTATCCTGCGTCCACTGCGACGCTTGCTCACCAATGCTCTCGGGTTGCCCACCCACCCAACGCAACACTTTATCCGGCAACACCGCAATCAAACTGAAGGACTTTTCAACCAGGGTAAGATAAATCATCGTATAAATTACCACCACAAAAAAGAACCCAAATATACTGGCCCAAGGTATCGCCATACTTGAGATACTCCAGCCTTCTGTTACATGCCAAAGACTTGATGAATCTAAAAAGTCGAGAACCGTTGAAAACCCTGAATTTAAAAGCCAGACACCGATATAACACATCGCGATCGCGGCAATAAAACCAATCACCATCATGGCGGGCCTTAAAAACACATTCAGCAAAATCATGAGGCCTTGTTCACTTTTACCCATGGCATCATGGCCCTCGGGATGCGATATTCCCAAAGCAACCAGCGGTGCTGCCGCCATCGCCTCAACCACGGCAATAAACCATGCAAGCGCACCAAAGGTAAAGATCATATAAGGCAAGAAGGGGATGTAATAAGCCGTTATAAAGCCTATGCCAACCATAATACCAATCCACACCATGAAGAGTGGCATCACCAGCATGATAAATGCACCAATGCCAGGAATCAAACCAACCGTAAGTGTAACGAGCACAATACTTATCCAGGTATCCATCGACATATTAATGTATTTCACCCCCATCATCGCGAGCGCTAATACTGGGTTTGTTCCTGGTGCTGTGAGTACGGCCATCGATTCTTTAAAAATACTCATGAAATGATTCAGAGGAAGAATTAATATTTTGTTAACCGCCTCTTCAGCGATGACATTTATAAACGAGATTAAACCATTGGTAATATCTCGAAGCATATCCCAGCCTATTTTCTTCAAGTCTCTTTCTACACACCACTTCGACCCAAATAATTTAATATAAGCACCGCATCCAAGTTGGTTGTCGAGTGTCACCTTGTCCATATTCATCTTGAAGTTCATGGGTTCAAGCTGAATATCTAAATTTTTTGGTGTTAAGCCAATTTGTCCGGGTAAATCAATCAGCATAGCATTGTTGGCATAACCATAGACGGTTGATGCTGCTTCTGGCTGGATGATGGTATCTTCATTAGGTATACGAGCTAAATTACTTGAGGATAAATCGGCTTTAGGCACACTCAGCCCAGCTTCCCCAGTGAATAACGCTCTAATTTCCTTCGTTTTTTCTTCAGACGTCCCAAAAACATCACATAAAAAAGCATAGTTACCAGAACAAGTAGCGTTCAGGCCATCCAGATTGAACGTACTTTTACCCAAGCCGCTGTTGGCGTCGACATTGTCAGATGTTGCTATTGCGGAACCATTTAATGTGACGAGATTAAAGAAATAACTTCCTGCAAGAACCCAACCCGAACGTTTGGCCTCTTCAATAAAATCCCGGCCTGCAGCCACATTTTTTTGGTTTTGAACATCGCTCAACAATTTTAATGCCGGTTGCATCACCGAATGATAATCGGTAACAGCATCTTGTAATTCGGTTCCATCGAGCAAAAGAGGGGCCGAGCTTCCATCCACCTTGCCCCAATAAGGACAATCAGCACTCATGGTTAGACATTTACCGTTGAGTGACGTTTGTGGCACCCCAAATTGATAATCAGCAACAGGCGATGCATAACTTCCTGAATTACCACTGTTTGGCGTAATTTGGGGATCATTGCTCACGATGGCTCTAGCCGTTGAGGCAAGCGTGAGGTACATTTGCGCAATCGCTGCTGCACGTGATTTTTTAATGATATCTAAATCACCCTGCGAGAGCGTCATGATATTAGTACCTGAATCACTCGTTTTATTCAGCCATGTGACACCACCGCCACTGAATTCATAATCGACTTTACCACCTTTAAGGCTTGCTGAGCCGGCGTCACCGCTACCAGCACCAAAGCCAGGATCAGGCATGTTAGGCATGCCAGGAAGACCACCGCCGATGCCAGGAATTATACCGCCTAAACCGCCGCCACCGCCACCGCCGATGCCAGG
>JAACPN010000024.1 GCA_009995425.1 Legionella sp.
CGCTCTGATGCAAGCCCCATGACGCGTAACACACTGCTGACACGACGAGGTCCACGACAAAGTATGGCGCCAATCAGTAAGACCTGAATATTTTTCCAGGTTGGGCGTGAAAATTCAGATGAAAATGCGGCTAAAACTGCTAGAATGTCCGTAGTCAACGCTGATACTCCATGTATTTTTTAGTCGAAACACATGATAAAGAGTTTGTTAGCGTTGGCAACTCCTTCTTTTTAGAATCAAGCCCTTAGGCAAAAATGGCTAAAGTCCAGTGGATGGGACGGGACAATACTCATCAAAAAATGTGCATTGCGACAGCTGCTGTGTGAAAGAACATCGCAATGGGGATACAACGTATTACCATCATATGCTTGGCGCAGTGTTGGTGCATCCTGATCGTAAGGAAGTGATTCCACTGGCCCCCGAACCCATCGTGAAAGCTGATGGAACCACCAAAAACGATTGTGAACGAAATGCTTCAAAACGACTTTTATCGGATTTGCGCCGAGAGCATCCTCACCTTAAGGTGCTTATTGTAGAAGATGGACTGGCTTCAAATCGTCCTCATTTATCTTTGCTCGATTCACTCAACATGCAATATGTCATTGGTGTAAAACCTGGTGATCATAGCTATCTTTTTGACTGGATAGAAGATTTGCCTGGAGAAATACATACAGAAGTAACAGATGATGGCTCAACCCACAGTTTTCAGTATTACACCGATGTACCACTTAACGACGCAAACCATGATTATCGCGTCAACGTTATAGAATACACCGAAATTAAAAAATCAGGGAAAAAGCAGCATTTTAGCTGGATTACAAAATTACCGCTGACCCCTAAAAATATTTATCAAGTTATGCGTGCCGGTCGTTCAAGATGGCGTATAGAAAATGAAACGTTTAATACACTTAAAAACCAAGGTTACAATTTCGAGCATAATTATGGTCATGGTTACAATAATCTTTGCTCCGTTATGACGATGCTTATGATGCTTGCTTTTTTAATCGATCAAGTTCAACAGCTTTGTTGTAAAATATATCAAAAATTACGTCATCGAATGGGTTCTTTACGTACATTGTTTGAAACAGCTCGCTCTCTGTTGCGCTATAGTACGTGGGTTACTTGGCATGATTTATACACCTTTATTAGCGAGCCTGAAACACGCCCTCCGCCAGGAACCAAGGGTGGTTTAGCATTTGAGGGTTGATTGATGGCGCAGCGGTAGAAGCACCATAACTTCTGCGTTTCAAAGAAAGATAAGTTTAAAATAAGCTCAGGTTCGCTTGGTTTAAAAAACAACTTTTTAAGGTGACGAGCTTGATTTGGTTAAATTTTGACTTTCTTCTCAAGTAGGTTGGGTAAATTTAATTTAAGCGGGAATAGCTGGCCCGAGCATGAAATAATAGAAAACACGGAAGAACATATTGTATATTATCTGGATCTACATGCATTAATACCAGAATTCAATAAATTTAAAGAGCTCTATCTTCGGGAAATTAACGTCTGCTCCTCCAACGAACCGGAATAGAGATCTAATTGCCTCGAATTTGGTCGCTATTTACGATGTATGACAAATTAGCTCCAACGACGCCACCTTCTCAAACACCATTAAAAATTATTGCTAACTTTATGATGGTAATTTCGAATATTCTGCACCACACTCCCAATAATCTCGACTTTAGCCCCATCACACACTTTAATATTCGGCCAATTATCGTTGAGAGTCACCAGTTCAAATTCAGGTGAGGTATAAGACAATTTTTTATATTGGCAAACAATAGTTTCTGCCTTATTCGCTAATTGAACCACAACATAATCCCCAGGCGTTGGTGAAACTAAAGGATCAATCACCAGAATATCCCCCACCCTAATCTCCGGCGTCATGCTTTCATCCACCATCTTAAGTGCAAATGCATCAGCACTTAATTCTGGCAGCAGCGTAGTACTTACAGAAATAAGAGCCACATCAGACGACGCTTGATCACGAAGCGCATTTGTATGCACCTTTGCGTCACAAGCCTGGTGATGATCCAAAAGCGGTATTAAGTGGCTATATTTCTTAACTTTTTTAACTTGCATCTCATCGGACAAGCACATTAAAAAAGCTGGAGGAACCTCCAACGCCTGCGCCAGCAATTTAATCTCTTCTGGCCCGGGCGTACGTGTGCCTTGTTCCCAATTGGTTAAGCGAGTTTGCTTCAAGCCACCAGCAAGTTCCCCGAGTACTTTCAGCGTTAAGCCCTTGGCTTTCCGGGCTTCGAGAATACGCTTGCCAATTTCTTTTTTAATGTTCAACTCAGTCAAATTACCCTCCCAAAAATAAGAATCAAGCATTGATTTATCACTATTCGTGATGTATATTGATTTTGAATTATCACTAAAGGTGATTTAATTTATTTTGTTTTTATAAGATATCACATTATGAAAATAAAAACGAGTTGTTACAGGGATAGGTAGATGATTGATTTTGTTATTAATAGCGAGGAGCTGGAGGCGCTTTGTGGCTTGCCTCACGCACAGCAACTCACTTATTTAAGAGGAATACGCCCGTATATGGACGTTAAAACAGGCCTGGTTGGCATCAAGCGACGTATCAGCTATCAATCAATAGCTGAACAGCTGTACATCGAGCCACATCAAGGGATTAAAAGCCAAACTTTTTCTCGCGCTCAGACTCGCCGCGCCCTATCAGCTTTGGAACGCATTGGATTAATCAGCTTACAATCCGAAGAAAAACAACTGATTTTAAAATGTAATTTGGCGACGTTGGGTTATTTTGTCCAAAATAAAGTAGTCACAAACCCGTCACAGAAAGCCGTCACAAACCCGCACGAAAAAAACCCCGTAAACACTGGCTTATCTCGGGTCGAGGCAGTAAAAGCCGACAGTGCAGAACCCCAAAAAGCCGACACACCTCTAAAAGAAGATAATTATTATATTTATTTATTATCACAATTCGAAAAATTTTGGTTGCTCTACCCCGAAAAGAAATCACGAGAAAAGGCATTTGAATCATTCAAGCAGATCAATCCAGATGAATACTTGATCCGCACCCTACTGCAAGCCCTTGATCAACAAATCAAGGCCAGACGTGCAAAAGAAGCCGCGGGTGTTTGGGTTCCTCCTTGGAAATATCCCGCCAACTGGCTAGCACAAAAATGCTGGGAAGATGAAGTCAACATTGAAGTAAAACAGGAGAACAGGAATGCAAAGCGTCGCACAAATACTAAAACACCAGCCACTGACCCCTTCTGGAACCCAGAAGCAGAAAACACAACAAACGACATTGAAGATGAATGCAAACTCAGCCAACCAGGTAACGTCATCAACCTGCAAAGCTACCGATAGCAATAAACAGCGGATTGAGCAGTTATTTACTCGTTTTGCTGTCTTTTACGGTCATGTGTGGCGTAGTCAATTTAAGAGCGATGGGTTTTTGGTGTATGCCAAAAAAGAGTGGTTGGAGGGCTTGGCACCATTCAATGATGACACGCTTAACCGAGCCATACTTGAGTGCCGTGATTTTTGTGAGATGCCACCAACCTTGCCGCAGATGATTCGTTGTTGCCGTGAGATTAAAAAACGTACCACATTTTATGTCGCACCGAAAGAAATTACTCCTGCCTCAAAAGAAGTTGCGGCAGCCAGTATCAAACAGTGCAAAGCATTTTTATTTAAATAACCAAAAGGAGAAAAAATATGTTGGTTTTAACAAGAAGAGTTGGAGAGTCTGTGGTTATCAGTGACGACGTTTACTGCACGGTCGTCGGTTATCGGGATGGTGAGATTCGCTTGGCTTTTGACGCGCCAAAATCCATTCCGGTTCACCGTGATGAAATCCAACGACGCATCTTTCGAGAACGACAAAAAGACAATTGGTTTCGTGACCTCGCTTCGGAGAAAGAAAGCATTGTTGACCGCTTAATCAGTAAGTTCAAAAGCAGGGATTAACCCGATGAAAGAGCAGGAAGAACAAGGTTTAACGGTTAAATGCAGAGCCCGAGAAAAATTAAGGCGTGATTTAGGTGGTTTGATCGAAAACGCATTAAACGACCCAAAAACCGTTGAGATCATGCGTAATGCCGATGGCAAGCTTTGGCAGGAACGGCTTGGCGAGACGATGCGCTGCATAGGTAGCATTACCGAGGGTCGGGCCGAATCCATCATCAAAACCGTTGCAGGCTTTCATGGTAAAGAGGTGACGCGTTTTAAGCCGATGCTTGAAGGTGAATTGCCACTGGATGGATCACGCTTTGCAGGACAGTTGCCGCCCGTGGTATCAAGCCCAACCTTCGCTATCCGCAAAAAAGCCATCGCTGTTTTTACACTCGATGATTATGTTCGATCTGGGATTATGACGGATGCGCAGTGTGAGGTGATTAAAAAAGCCGTGCTCGCCCATCGAAATATTTTAGTCATTGGCGGCACGGGTTCGGGAAAAACCACGTTGGTGAACGCCATTATCAATGAAATGGTTAGAAGCGCACCAGAAGAGCGTGTTTTTATCATTGAAGATACCGGTGAAATCCAATGTGCTGCTGAAAACTGCGTTCAATACCACACCACACTTGATGTCAGCATGACGCAGCTTTTAAAAACCACGCTCAGGATGCGCCCCGACAGGATTCTTGTAGGTGAGGTTCGTGGCGCTGAAGCGTTGGATTTACTCGATGCCTGGAATACGGGTCATGAAGGTGGAGCTGCTACGTTACACGCCAACAACTGTCTTGCGGGGCTTCATCGATTGAAATCCCTCATCAGTAGAAACCCGGCGGCCCCTGCTGACATCGAACCTTTAATTGCTGAGGCGGTTCAAACCGTCGTGCATATAGCACGAACGCCACAGGATCGAAAAGTCGAAGAAATTATAGCTGTTCATGGCTTTGAGAAGGGTCAATACACCATAGAAAAACTTATTTGAAAACTTGTTTAAGGAGAAGAGCAATGCATCAAGCAATCACGTTGAATCATAAAAAAATAGGGATGATGGCCTTAATCGTTTTAGGTCTACTCTTAGTGACGCATCCAGCACTTGCCTCCTCGGCCGGTGGAGGACTTCCCTTTGATTCTTGGCTCATCAAAATCCAGAAATCCATCACAGGCCCTTTTGCTTTTAGTGCTGCCATCATTGGGCTAGTTGCCGCAGGTGCTACGTTGATTTTTGGCGGCGATATGAATGGTTTTATGCGAACCCTGATCTTTTTTGTGTTGGTACTCGCATTTTTGGTGGCAGCACAAAACACCATGACAGCCATCACCGGCAAAGGGGCAGAAATTTCCAAGCCATCCATTGAGGCGAAAACGATGGCGCTTCAGTCATGAGCCTGCGCACGATCCCCATCCGACGATGTGGTAATCGCCCCAGCTTATTCATGGGCGGCGATCGCGAACTGGTCATGTTTTCAGGATTGTTATCAGCCATTTTGGTGTTTGCTGCCGAGGACTGGCTGGCAGCGATTACAGGACTCGCTATGTGGTTTTTATCGTTGAAAGGGCTTCGTTTAATGGCCAAATCTGACCCCTTAATGCGCACGGTTTATCTAAGACAACGAGGGTATCAAGCCTATTATCCACCACGATCAACCCCTTTCAGGGATAATAAACGAGGTTATCAATGATTGAATTCATGACCTTTGTGCTAAGCATCACAGGGCTTATCTTTTTGAGCGTCTTGTTTTACCAAGCACGCTTGAAAAGCCGAGAGCATCATTTAAAAAAGCATCGAGACCGAAAAGCAGGACTTGTTGATTTACTCAATTATGCGGCAGTTGTCGATGATGGCGTGATTGTCGGAAAAAATGGCTCTTTTATGGCAGCCTGGCTCTATAGCGGTGAAGACAACGCCAACACCACCGATGAAGCACGTGAGATGGTATCGTTCCGAATCAATCAGGCATTGTCTACTATGGGAAGCGGTTGGATGGTTCATGTGGATGCTGTAAGGCGTGCCGCTCCCAGTTACAGCGAACAAGCTGCTTCTCACTTTCCCGATCCCATTTCGATGGCGGTTGATGAAGAAAGAAGGCAGTTGTTTGAAACCATGGGAACCTTGTACGAAGGGTATTTCATCATCACCTTGACTTGGTATCCGCCTGTGTTGGCGCAGAAGCGTTTCGTGGCGTTGATGTTTGATGATAACGGAGCACGTTTAAGTCAAAAAGCAAAGACAAACCAGCTGATTGAGGCATTTAAGCAATCCTGCCGAAATTTTGAATCACGTATGAGCTCAGCTGTGCAGCTTGAAAGACTGAACGCTGAAAAGCTGGTTGATGATCATGGCAATACACGCACACAGGATAATTTTTTAAGACATGTTCAGTTTTGTGTCACAGGGCTGAATCATCCCGTTAATCTTCCTAAAAACCCGATTTATCTTGATGCCTTAATCGGTGGTCAGGAATTAACATTGGGTGTTACCCCAAAGATTGGGCGTAAGTTCATTCAATGCGTGGCAATCGAAGGATTTCCGTTTGAGTCTTACCCTGGCATTTTAACCGAACTCACGCAATTACCGGTTGAATATCGCTGGAGTTCGCGTTTTATTTTTATGGACACCCATGAAGCGGTAGCGCATTTTGCCAAGTTTCGTAAAAAATGGAAACAAAAAGTCAGGGGCTTTTTTGATCAGGTTTTTAACACTAACTCAGGCGTTGTCGATGAAGATGCGCTAAGTATGGTGAATGACGCGCAATCGGCCATTGCGGAAACCAATTCTGGTTTAGTGGGTCAAGGTTATTATACCTCCGTGGTGGTTTTAATGGATGAAGACCGCGCCTTGGTTGAGAAATCAGCGCTTTTCATTGAAAAAAACATCAATGCATTGGGATTTACGGCACGTACCGAAACCATTAACACCATGGATGCTTTCATGGGTAGCCTTCCAGGGCATGGCTTCGAAAATATACGGCGGCCTTTAATCAACACCATGAATCTTGCCGATTTGTTACCCACATCCAGCCTATGGACAGGCGAAAACAAGGCACCCTGCCCTTTGTTCCCACCTAGGTCGCCAGCTTTAATGCATTGCATTACCCGTGGTAACGCTCCGTTTCGCTTGAATCTTCATGTCCGAGACTTGGGCCATGGCATTATGTTTGGCCCCACACGCTCAGGCAAATCAACCCACCTTGGCTTAATCGCATTGTCCTGGCGTCGTTATAAAGATGCTCGTATATATTCCTTTGATAAAGGCATGTCTATGTATCCAACGTGTAAGGCGACCGGTGGCGAACATTACACCATTGCAGATAAAGATTCGCGCCTTGCCTTTGCACCCTTACAGTTTTTAACGACCAAATCCGACCGAGCCTGGGCTATGGAATGGATAGATACAATTTTGGCCTTAAACGGTTTGCATACAACACCGACTCAACGCAATGAAATCGGTCATGCCGTTATTAGCATGCATGAAAGTGGTTCTAAAACCTTGTCTGAATTTGTGATGACCATTCAGGATGAACCCATTCGTGAGACCCTGAAACAGTACACCATTGATGGACTGATGGGACATTTGTTAGATGCTGAAAGCGATGGTTTAGGCTTGTCGTCGTTCATGACGTTTGAGGTTGAGCATTTAATGGGGTTGGGTGAAAAGTTCGCGCTACCGGTGTTGTTGTATCTGTTTCGACGGATTGAAACCTCACTGGATGGCCGTCCAACCTTAATATTATTGGATGAGGCCTGGTTGATGCTGGCACATCCTGTCTTTAAGAGCAAAATCGCTGAATGGCTCGATTCCATGGCCAAGAAAAATTGCGTGGTGTTCATGGCAACGCAACATTTATCGCATGCAGCGGGTTCTGGCATTTTAGATGTCATTGTGGAGTCAACGGCCAGTAAAATATTTTTGCCTAATCTCTATGCGCGCGATCCTGAAACCCGCGTGATTTATGAGCGCATGGGCTTAAACCCACGCCAGATTGACATCATTGCATCGGCAGTTCCTAAGCGTGATTACTACTATGTCAGTGAAAAAGGACAGCGCCTTTATCAACTGGCTTTAGGGCCTTACGCCTTAGCGTTTGTGGGTGCTACTGATCCCGATTCCATCGAGCGCATGAAACAACTTGAGCATCAACATGGCGATGCATGGGTGTCTTACTGGCTGTCAGAAAAAGGCATTGATATGAAGCAATACGGAGAAGCAGCATGAACAAAGCAAAACAATGGCTCAAAAATCTAAGCCTGAATAATAACACGGAACGTTTGGTGGATAATCCTTACCTCAATGCCAAACGAGCCTGGAACGTCCACACCGCAGGACTGATGAAGTCTTTGCAGGTATGGCAATTGGTAGGGTTAGGCAGTTTTTTAGTGACCTTGGCGGCTGTTGGTGGGCTTATAGCCATTGGCAGTCAGTCCAAATTTATTCCCTTAGTGTTTCAACAAGATGCTAGCGGCAATACGCTCTCGGTCACCCGAGCGGATAAGATGGGTGAGGCCAGCATTGATGATTATCGCGCAGCAGCAGCCCATTTCATTGAAAACATCCGTATGGTGAGTGCCGATGTCGAATTGCAAAAAAAAGCTGTCTTTCAAGTTTATTCCTATTTGAACCAAAATGATGCGGCACTTAGCAAAGTCCAGGAATTTTATAACGACAAACAGCGTTCGAACCCTTTTGACAGAGCAGCACATGAAATTGTCAACATAGACATTCGCTCAGTGCTTCAGGAATCAGACAATACCTGGCAGGTGGACTGGGTCGAGACAATAAGAACCCGAGATGGCAGCCTCAAAGAAAAACCTTCTTTGATGAAAGCAATGATAACGATGTATCAAGACCATGTTTTACATGATATTGCCAGTGAGTCCATTTTAAAAAACCCACACTTAATTGTTATCCGTGATTTTAACTGGTCTTATGACTTAAAAAATGGAGAAGATGCATGAAAAAAATAATACTCTCCATGGGGCTCATGAGTTTGTTGTTGCCGCTTTCAGGCTTTGCCCTCGATCATGAAGCGTTGAGCAATCGCTATTTTTCCGAAAGCCTTCCTAAGCTGTCGTCTCAAGAACAACAGGCTTTAAACCTGGCAAAAGAGTGGCAGAAAGATGGCAAAGCAAGCAAGCCGTTCTCGTCTTCGGATGGCGCTGTAAACTTTGTTTATGGCTCAGGTCAAATCACCGTCGTGTGCGCACCCTTACAGATTTGTGACGTTGCTTTGCAAGCGGGTGAGCAGTTTAATGATATGAATGTGGGCGATCCGCGTTTTATCGTTGAACCCTCAGTAACCGGCTCAGGAACACAGCAGCAAATTCATCTCATCATTAAGCCAAAAGATGTTGGGCTTGATTCTTCGCTGGTCGTGACGACAGATAGAAGAACCTATCACATCAGATTAACGTCCGATCCGCATGCATTTATGCCGTATGTTTCATTCATTTATCCCGACGATGCAAAAGCCAAATGGCGCTTGATTCAGCAAATTCAAACGGAAAGACGAGCAGCCAATACGTTCCCTGAAACAAATGAATACTTAGGCAACCTTAACTTTAATTACCGAATACAGGGCCATGCCCGATTCAAACCGGTGCGAGTGTATAACAATGGCGTTAAAACCATCATTGAGATGCCACAGGTCATGTCGCAAAGCGAAGCCCCTGCCCTACTGATCTTAAAAAATCGTGGTTTGCTTCAAAAATCAGAATCCGTGATGGTCAATTATCGCCTGCAAGGTTGTCGCTATGTTGTTGATAGCGTTTTTGACAAGGCGATGCTCATTGTCGGAAGCGGCCGCTCTCAGGAAAAAATCACGATCACGAGGTGCTGAAAATGAAAAAATTGAGCGTTTTATTATTGGCTATTTTACTATCAAGTTGTGCGAGTATGCGTTATGGGAATTTTACACCTGCCTCCGAGGGCAAGGATCTCTATTTGGCTCAAAATGCCGTCTCTTAGTTAACGCGTGTTTATCCGCCAGCAAGAAATACCTTCTTTATTCGTCAGAAAACATGTGATGCCTTTGGGATTCATCTGATTCAAGCGATGCGCAAAAAAGGATATGGCGTGATTGAAGATGTTCATCCAAGGCAAAAGGCTAATTTTTTCTATGTCGTGGATGAGACAGAATGCGATCATCTTTATCGTGTCAGTCTTTATGTAAATACACAGACATTGAGCAGAATGTACGCCAAAACCCATGGAAAGCTTGTTCCCGTCAGCCCCTGGTCACATAAGGAATAATAGCCATGCGTCAAAATAATAACGATTTATTATCACCGGACAGCTCACCAAAAACGCTCAATGCAGCGGGTGTTAAGCGTGTCAATAACATGCCGTTAATCATAGCCACAGGCATTTTGACGGTGTTTGTTGTGTTAATAGCCCTCGTTGCCCAAAAAAGAGCGCATGCACAGCATCAGGTCACAGCGCCCGTAACGCTCAATACACCGAAAAAAAACACCTTAAGTCTCGCTTATGAGGTTGTAGGCGATCATAAGTCAGGGATGATAACGGATTCAAATGAATCCAAGATAAACATCGAGGAGTCAGAACCGCCATTACCTGCGCCACAAAACCTGCTTCAAAAACAAGCGATGGAAGATCAAAGCGTCTTAGACGCTGAAATTGAGCGTATCCGGCAAGAAAAAACGCAAGCGTTTGAAGAGGCTGTCAAAGCAAAAACCTCCATCATGATTGATAACGCACGCTTGAATATCAGAGAAAGCGCCAAGGGATCGGAATCCATGCCACAAACGCTGGGTGGTGAAGACCATGCGGGGCGTTGGCATTTAAATTCACAGCTTGAGTCGCCTAACAGTCAGTATGAATTAAGGGCTGGCGGCGTCATTCCAGGCGTCATGATCAGTGGTATTTCCTCTGAATTGCCAGGGCAGATTATCGGACAAGTTTCACAAGATGTTTATGACACCGCAACGGGTAAGTACCTGTTAATCCCACAAGGCACAAAACTCGTTGGCATGTATTCCAATGATGTGAGTTTTGGTCAAAATTCTGTATTGGTCGCCTGGCAGAGGCTGGTTTTTCCCGACGGTAAAGCGCTGGATATTGGCTCTATGTCAGGGGCAGATGCGGCGGGAGCTGCGGGATTCAGCGATCAGGTCGATCATCATTATCTAAGCGTTTATGGTTCAGCGCTTTTAATGTCTGGCATTGTTGCCGGCATGACCTATAGCCAATACATCAACCAGTCGAATCAAATAGGATACAACCAACCGACTGCTGGTAGTGTTTTAAGTCAAGCGTTGGGTCAGCAACTGGGTGAAGTGAGTTCACAATTGATTGCAAAACATCTCAATGTATCACCGAGCATTCATATCCGCCCAGGGTATCGCTTCAATGTCATTGTCGTCAAAGACTTAACGTTTCAACAGCCCTATCGGCCGTTTGTTTATTAATTTAGAGGGATCCCATGAAGTTAAGATTTATGCTTGTTTTTTTATGGAGCGCTCATGCCTTTTCAACGGGTGCGCCGGTGTTTGATATTGCCAACTGGTTTGAAAATGGAAAGATCATATTGAATCAGGTGAGTCAGTATAAAACCCAGCTTGATCAATATAAAAATCAGGTACTGCAATACCAAAACATGCTTGAAAACACCCGATCGCTGACCTCGTTCCAATGGGACAATGCTAACAGTGTTATTAATAATCTGCTTGATGCGACGAATACGATTGATTATTACAAGCAGGAAGCAGGCAGCCTTCAAGGCTATATGGACCGTTTCCAAAGCCAGGAAGCTTACCAAAAAACAGTTTGCTTCAATGGTCATGGTAGGTGTTCACCCGAAGAACTAAAAAAAATAAACCAAAACAAAATGGCTGCATCTGTTGCCCAAAAACGTGCCAATGATGCCATGCTCAAAGGGGTTGATAAACAGCAGCAGAATCTAAAAAAAGATTCAGACAAATTGCGTGTGCTGCAATCTCAGGCCCAAAGTGCCCAAGGACAAAAGCAAGCCCTTCAGGCAGCCTCGCAATTATCCAGCAATCAAGCCCATCAATTACTTCAAATAAGAGGCTTATTGGTGGCGCAACAAAACGCACAGGTCACAAAAGATGCCGCGGCGGCTAATAAAGAAGCCATACAGGACGCGGGTGATGCGCGCTTTCGAGCAGGCTCTTACCACAAAAGTTCGGGTAAAAAATGGTAACGCTTTTATAACAACAAGGAGAAAAAAATGAAAATCTTAACGGTATCCGTAGCACTGGTGGCTTGTCTGCTTTCGGGTTGTGACAGCGCCGAAAGCAAAGCCAGAAATAAAGCAGCACACCTTGCATCATTGACCTGTGACAGCTCAAAAGCCGGTCGGACAAAAGAAGAACTGCAAGCGATAGCGGACGCCTGTTTTAAACGAGGCAGTTATTCCAAAAGCTCAGGGATCCAATGGTAATCTTATGAAAAAAAAGACGTTTCTAGCTCTGGCCGTATTATGTTTAATCGGGTTCTCTGTCAGTAGCCACGCTCAGGGCAGCGGATTGGACAGCAAGGATTTACTGGATAATATTTTGTACCGCTTTTCCAGTACATCCTCGATGTGGCGCCAAACCATCTTAAGTTATGCCCGATACTTATTTTGGTCTTTGGCACTCATCAGCATGGTGTGGACGTATGGGCTCATGGCTTTACGCAAGGCAGATATTCAAGAATTTATGGCGGAAACCGTCCGATTTTTAGTGGTGCTCGGTTTTTTCTATTGGATCTTGGATAATGCGCCTGCGATTTCGACCTCAATCATGGATTCCATGCGCCAACTTGCGGCCAATGCGTCTGGAATCAATGCACATGTATCGCCTTCAGATATTGTTGATGTGGGCTTTGATATTGTCTCCAAAGCAATCGACAACTCATCCATCTGGTCACCCGCGGCAACAACTGTGGGTTTGATCGTGGCAGGTTTAATCTTAATTATTCTAGCATTGGTCAGCATCAATATGCTTATTATCCTAATCACCGCCTGGATTTTAACCTATGGCGGCATCATTTTATTAGGTTTTGGCGGTGGTCGCTGGACACAGGATATCGCGATCCAATACTACAAAACGGTATTAGGTATCGCATTACAGGCGTTTGCCATGATTTTGATTATAGGAATCGGCAAGTCCTTTGTGGATCAATATTATGCGGCCATGTCGCAAGACATTTTGCTGAAAGAAATGTTTATCATGCTCGTGGTGGCCGTACTTTTGTTGGTGCTTATCAATAAAATTCCGCCTGTTTTAGCCGGTATCGTATCAGGAGGTGGTACAAGTGGTGGCGGCGGTGGCCTTGGGCTGGGTGGCGCATTAGGTGCTGCCGGAATTGCAGGGGCAGCATTGGCAGGAAGTGCGGGCGCTGCAAGTGCGCACAGTGCCGGCGGTGTATCAGCATTACATGCTGCATTCAAAGCCGCCTCTCAAAGTGTTGGTGCCGGTGATAGCGGTTCTTTCTCTGGAGGTAGTTCAGGCTCAAAATCTGGCGGCTTAGCACAGGCCATGGGGCAGGCTTCCAAATTTGCTGGTTCTTTTGGTTCGCATCTGGCATCAGGAGCGCTTGATGTAGCTCGTGAAAAAGTAGGTGGCATGACGTCAACTTTTTCTGCAAAAGCATCTGAAACAACCGGTGGCAAGATTGCCGAGGCCATTGCAGAACGTGCCTCATCGAACGCTAATGCCTCCCCTTCAGCCCATCAAACAGCAGATGCTAACAACGTCACATCCATGGGTGCGCCAGAAGGAAGTTTTAGTTCTGGGCATGAAGCTGGATATGGTGCTGATGAAGTCAGTCAATTCGTCAATCAAAAGGCTGCTGGAGACAACACCCAATGAGCCCGAATAAACCCAATAAAGCGATTGGACCCCAGGTGAGGCACAAGAAGAATGGCAAGCTGAAGCCCTCACTTATTTTATCAATGGTCCTCTCGTTTTTTATCAGTATGCAAGTTGGCACGCAATTTGTTGCTTATAAGTTTCATTACGTTGATGGCTTGGGCTTTTCAGTAGCGCATGTTTATCTTCCCTGGCAGTTGCTGTCGTGGAATCTGAAATACCATCACACTTATCCTGATTATTTTAATGCGGCCTTTGGCTTGATGGTGATGAGTGGCTGTTTGCTTTTATTGATGATTATGTTTGCCAGCAAACATTTAAAAAAAGATAACGTCAGTGAATACCTGCATGGCTCGGCCAGATGGGCCAATCAGGATGATTTAAAAAACGCCGGACTCATGGGTAATGATGAAGGCGTTTATGTGGGCGCTATTGAAGATGAGAAAGGCCAGATTCATTATTTACGCCATAATGGACCGGAGCATATTTTAACCTATGCCCCAACACGATCTGGTAAAGGGGTTGGTCTTGTTATCCCTACCCTTTTATCCTGGAAACAGTCCTGCGTGATCACCGACTTAAAAGGTGAACTTTGGGCAATGACTGCGGGCTGGCGTCAAAAGCACGCCTTGAATAGCGTCATACGCTTTGAACCTGCAACTTTAACAGGCTCAGCGCGCTGGAATCCGTTGGATGAAATCAGGGTAGGTACAGAATATGAAGTCGGTGACGTGCAGAATCTTGCAACCCTCGTGATTGATCCGGATGGCAAGGGGCTCGAAACCCACTGGCAGAAAACCTCACAAGCCCTATTGGTCGGCTTCATCCTGCACGCAATTTATAAACTTAACAATTCTGGTAAACCGGCCACGTTCCCCAACATCGACAGAATGCTAGTCGATCCTAATACTAATATCGCCGATTTGTTAATTGAAATGACTCAATTTGAGCATGTCGATGGTAAACCACATGCGGTGATCAGTGCATCGGCCCGCGACATGATTGACCGACCTGAGGAAGAAGCAGGATCTGTCTTATCGACCTTAAAATCATATTTGGCGTTGTATCGCGATCCTGTGGTGGCACACAATGTCTCCGCATCCGATTTTTGCATCAAAGATTTAATGCATCATGCAGCTCCTGTCAGCCTTTATATCGTCACGCAACCCAATGACAAAGCACGGTTGCAGCCTCTGGTGCGTGTCATGCTGAATATGGTGGTTCGCCTTTTAGCGGATAAAATGGAATTTGAGCGAGTCGATGATGGTCGAGGCAATTGCTTCGTCAAACCTAAGAAAACCTATAAACATCGCCTGTTGTGTATGATTGATGAATTTCCAAGTCTTGGAAGACTTGATATTTTACAAGAGTCCTTGGCGTTTGTGGCGGGTTACGGTTTAAAATTTTACTTAATCTGCCAGGATATCAATCAGCTTAAAAGTCGTGAGCGCGGCTATGGCCCCGATGAAACGATTACCTCAAACTGCCATATTCAAAATGCCTACCCTCCGAACCGTGTTGAAACAGCCGAGTACCTCTCAAAGCTCACGGGTCAAACCACCATTGTCAAAGAACACATCACTACAAGCGGCAGGCGTATTTCAACCTTTTTAAGCCAGATTTCTAAAACGGTACAGGAAGTCTCCCGCCCACTGCTTACCATCGATGAATGTCAGCGTATGCCCGGGCCTAAAAAAGATGAACATGGATTCATTACCGAGGCAGGCGATATGGTCGTGTATGCGGCAGGATTTCCTGCCATTTATGGTAAGCAACCGCTTTATTTTAAAGATCCGGTTTTTATCGCCAGAGCATCCGTTGAAGCGCCTATTAAGTCAGATATTTTACGTGCCTGCTTAAGCGCAGATGAGGAAATCAGGCTATGAAGCAATTAACTATCTGGATTGCTGTTTTTCTGCTTGGCATCATCGGCCTGGTACTGCTGTTCGTCGTCATGGGTTTTAGGATAAACATCACAGATTCTATACCTGTCGGACTTTATCGCATCACAGGTATAAATAAGCTTAAAAATTCCTTCGTGATTTTTTGCCCAGATGACCGACCAGCCTTTAAACAAGGAGTTGATAGAGGCTATATCAACCTTGGTCTTTGCCCTGGTGGCTATGGCTATTTAATGAAACAAGTGGTGGCAATCAAAGGCGATAAAGTATCGGTCACATCAGATGGTGTTTTCGTTAATGAGCAACCAATTTCCTTTTCAAAACCAAAATTATTAGATGGCATGAATCGTAAACTGCCCGAATGGCGTGCCTTAAATTATCAGCTTAAAGAAGATGAGATCATGACCATGACCAGTCAAAGCTCGTGGTCGTTTGATGGTCGTTATTATGGCCCTATTCGCATAGGGCAAATCAAGGGAATGATCACACCCGTATGGGTAAAGCGTAACATTGGAGAAAAAACATGAACAAAAAAATCGAAGGAGATACTGTGATTTCAGAAAAACTTGAGGATTTAATGATCCCAGGCTTTACTGCTGAAGTCAGTCCCATTGAGGCAGATATCATGGGTGCCTTTTCTGAGGACGCGCTCAGTGAGGAAGAGGCAAAGGAGGCTGTTTATGACTAATACGCCTCATCACAAAATGGTCGCCAATCAAATTATTGAAAGTCTGAAACAAGGAACCGCGCCATGGTTAAAGCCATGGGAACCAGGCATGGGCAATGGTCAAATACCCTTTAATCCCGTGACAGGAAAACGCTATCGCGGCATCAATGCTTTGTATTTGATGTTGAATCAAAACGGAGATAATCGCTGGTTGACCTACAAGCAGGCGCAAGGTATTGATGCACAGGTTCGCAAGGGAGAGCAAGGCACCACGGTTCAATACTGGAAGTTTGTTGATGAAAAAATCAAAAAAGATGATGCGGGAAAACCTGTTCTTGATAAACAGGGTAAGCCGGTAAAAGTTCAGGTCAACCTTGAAAGACCCAAGGTGTTTTATGCCAGGGTTTTTCATGCCTCACAAATTGATAACATGCCCGAGCTTGTTCACAAAGAACAGGACTGGTCTTTGGTTGAAAGAGCAGAAAAACTGCTGCTTCACTCAGGTGCCACGATTGTTCATTCAGAAGCAGACAGAGCCTTTTACAGGCCATCAACCGATAGTGTTCACCTGCCGCCAAAAGAGCAATTCAAATCAGCCGCGCATTATTATGCTACAGCGCTGCATGAGCTTGGGCACTGGAGTGGTCATCCTTCCAGGCTTAATCGAGACCTAAGCCATCCATTTGGCAGTGAAGCTTACGCCAAAGAAGAATTAAGGGCTGAAATTGCAAGCATGCTTTTGGGTTCCGAGCTTGGCATTGGTCACGACCCGTCTCAACACACCGCCTATATCAAATCATGGATCCGTGTTTTAGAAGATGATCCGCTGGAAATCTTCAGGGCATCTGCCGATGCTGAAAAAATTGTTAACCACGTGTGCGCGCTGGAACAGATTCAAAATACGCAGCATGAGCAGTCCGTTGAAATCAGGGATGATAAAATCAAAGAGGAACACCTCATGGAACCCGAAAAATGCATCTCTGAGAAAACCTGGCTTACGATTCCGTTCAAACAAAAAGAAATCGCCAAATCGGTGGCAGGAAAATTATCCGATGGAGCCCCCTGTATTGCTTGGGATAAGGTTCAAAAATGTTGGTATGCAAAACCTGGCGTTCCACTTGAAAAAATTAAAGCCTGGCTTCCAGAAAACCAGGTTTCATCACAAAATGAAGCGCTTTTACCCTCTAATGAACTTAAAGAGACGCTTATCAGTTTAGGAGCCATCGTTTCAGGTGATCATCCCATCATGGATGGCAAGCCTCACCGCATACAAATGGAAGGCGATAAGCAAGGTGAAAAGGCCGGGTTTTATGTGGCTCACTTGGATGGTGTTCCCGCAGGTTACATCAAAAACAATCGCACAGGGGAAGAGTTTAAATGGAAATGCAAAGGCTATGTTTTAACCGATGAACAAAAAAGTGTGTTGAAAGCGCAAGCACTTGAAACGCGGAAAAATCGCGAGTTTGAGTTGGCGGACAAACAAAAAAACACCGCTTTAAAACTTAAGCAAAAGCTATCCAACATGAGCGAGGCTGTCGAGCCAACCCCCTATATGAAGGCAAAAGGCATCCAGGTTCATGCTGGCGTTTATACAGATGATGATAAAAAGCTAACCTGTATTCCTGCAACTGATGTTGAAGGCACCCTTTGGAGTGTGCAATACATTGTCGAAGATGGCACCAAACGCTTCGCAAAAGACTCAAGAAAGGAAGGCTGCTTTCATGTGTTGGGCGGTATCGACAAGCTTGCTGATGCACCCATTATTGTGATTGCCGAGGGCTATGCCACCGCCGCAACAATAAAAGAAGCTGTTGGATTGCCCGCGGTCGTTTCTGCCTTTGATTCAGGTAATCTTAAATCGGTGGCAAAAGCATTGCATGAAAAATATCCCCATACCCCGATCATTGTTGCGGCGGATGATGATAAGCACCTTGAGCTAACTCAAGGCATCAATCCGGGCAAAGAAAAAGCAGGCGAGGCAGCGGATGCGGTCAATGGATTTATTGTTATGCCAACGTTTGCACCAGGTGAGCAGTCATCAAATCCTAAGCAATTTAGCGATTTTAATGACTTGGCAAACTCCAGTAAGCTGGGCATTGAAGGGGTGAAGCGCCAGATAAAACCAAAGATTGACACAATTGCGCAGCAATATAGCAAGCTGCGATTATCGCAAAAGGGTAGTGTTGTTCGTATCACGTAATCTATAAATTAGCTGGCACATTGGTATACTGTTATCCTGGTGTCTCAAAAATAAATGTTACCAAAAATAGGATTTTTTTTGTGGCAACTCGTCATACATTGGTAAGCATCAAATGGAATGGTGTTCAACTTTCCCAAGCAAGTTTGTTATCATGACATTTTGTACAGAGATTTATTGAGGATGTAAGTGACATCAAGTAAGCCAAATAGCATACAGATACAATCTGTTCAGTCTCTATTCTTAAGAATGTATTTTAACGATATATTATTGGCTACAGGGACTGGATTTACCATAGCAACTCCTTGTGGCCACGCATTGATCACAAATAGACATAACTTCACTGGCAGAAACCCCTATACTGATGAAGTACTTTCGTCTCATGGTGGTGTACCCAATAAAGTAGAAATTTTTCACAATGTCAAAAACAAATTGGGCAGTTGGAAATCTATTAAGCAAACACTTTATGATGACCCAGAAATAATGCAAAAACCTCTGTGGCATGAGCACCCAAAATTAGGCAAGCAGGCAGATGTAGTTGCCTTATCTCTACAGCTAAATGACAGTGTTATATGCTACCCTTATTCTCTTGATGAAAAAAATAAAATTGCTATTAATCCTGCTGATATCGTAAGTGTTATTGGATTTCCATTTGGAAAAACTGCCGGTGGTTGCCTTGCTATATGGGCAACTGGCTTTATGGCCAGCGAGCCAAATTTAACATATGAAGGAATGCCAAAGTTTTTGATTGATTGCAGGTCAAGACAAGGACAATCAGGATCGCCCGTAGTTGCACATAGAAACGGAGGCGCTGTAGCAATGGAAGGAGGTAATACGGCTATTTTCACAAATCCAATCACTAATCTTCTTGGTGTTTATAGTGGCCGTATTAATGCTGAATCTGATTTGGGAATTGTCTGGAAAACAAATGTAATTGGAGAGATTTTGGCTACTCTCTAACAAACCCCAGTTAATATTTATTAAATTTTGAAACCCGTGTAGGCGAGCTTCACAATTGTTTGTGGTTTTTTCTATACCCATCTTTGGCCGTCTGTAAAAATTAACACTTAAAAATCAATTGGTTGCTTAAAATAAAAATGTGTTTGGGGCACTACATT
>JAACPN010000006.1 GCA_009995425.1 Legionella sp.
GCGTCATTTGTTGTTGTTAAAGGCCGCAGACGCATTGGTAAAAGCCGTTTAATTGATGAGTTTGGGAAGTCCTTTGATCATTGTTATAAATTTGAGGGCTTGGCGCCAGAATCCCACACAACACCAGCGGATCAACTGGAAGAATTTTGCATTCAAATCAGTAGAGAATTTAAAACCCCTAGGGCACGTTATGATAATTGGAGTGATGCTTTATGGGCTGTAGGTGAGAGGGTTCAGTCTGGAAAAATATTACTATTTTTCGATGAGGTTTCATGGATGGGAAGTAAAACCCCGACATTCCTCGCTAAAATAAAAATCTTTTGGGATGATCTGCTCAAGAAAAATGATCAATTAATCTTTGTGGTTTGTAGTTCGGCCTCATCATGGATAGAAAAAAATCTTTTAAGCAGTACCGGTTTTGTTGGTCGTATTTCATTCACATTAACACTAGATGAGTTACCATTGATTGACTGCGCTAAATTCTGGCCAAAAAATATTTCCAATTTTGAAAAGCTAAAAGTTCTATCTGTTACAGGTGGAATACCCAAATACCTCGAAGAGGTCAATACTAAATTAAGCGCCGAAGAAAACATAAAACAACTGTGTTTTACGCACGGTGGAATGCTTACAACAGAATTTAATAAAATATTTTCAGATCTTTTTATGCGAGACAGCCAATTTTATGAAAAAATTATTCACATACTCGCTATGGGTATGAAAGAACAACATGAAATCAAGAACATATTAAGTCATGAGAAAGAAAAGCAACAATATGGGCGTATTACTGAATATCTTTGGGAATTAGAGGAAGTTGGTTTTATTAGCAGAGATTATACGTGGAATATTAAAACAGGATCAGATTTAAAATTAAGTAATTATCGATTAAAAGATAATTACTTAAGATTTTACTTAAAGTATATCCAAAAAAATCTGGATAAGATTAAAAGAGGTAATTTTGATTTTAAATCGCTAGAATCACTACCGCAATGGCATGCAATCCTTGGATTTCAATTTGAAAATCTCGTGCTCAATAACAGAAAAATACTGCATAATACATTACAAATCTCTTCACATGACATAGTCAATGCTAATCCGTTTTTTCAGCATAAAACAACGAGGGCAAAAGGATGTCAAATTGACTATATGATACAAACGAAAACTAATTGCTTATATGTCTGTGAAATAAAATTTTCAAAAACGGTTATTGGTTCGGCTGTTATTGAAGAGGTACAAGAGAAAATAGATCGCATGAAATATCCGAAGGGGTTCTCATTTCGCCCAGTGCTTATTCATGTCAATGGTGTTTCCGACGATCTAATGGACCACGACTATTTCACCCATGTGATTGATTTTAGCCAACTCTTGTTAGGGGATTGATCGACATTTGAACAGCCCCATTCAATCATGATAAATTCAATAACCTCCTACTGGCGGTGTTTACGATAACTGCGCGCAGCATACCCGGCCTCTTTGATGATCTTGACCTAAATAAAGACAATATGTTAGCATAAAGCCCTCGAAGCTTTGCTTATTAGGTGCCCCATGCCATCACAAACGACCCAAAAACTGATTGATGCTGTTGTTGCTCACGATCATAACAAAGCCCAGGGGGCTATTGCAGACCGTGCTGATGTTAATGCTCGAATCAAGCAAAAAAATGAGCCGACTAAAGCAAGCACCACATTACTTAATCTTGTCGCTCGCTCTCAACCTGATGATGCCGAGATGGCTAAGATACTCATCAATGCTGGGGCTGATATGAGTGCGCTTGATGCTCAAAATAATACCCCCCTCTTGAATGCCATTGCTGTAGGTAACATTGATTTTGGACATGAGTATATGCAGTGCTTGATGGCTGTTCACCCAGATACCGATACTCGCGCCAAAATCTTAGATTATAAAAACCCAACGTGTGAAAGCTCCTATACCACTCTTGAATTTGCAATCCGTCGTGGCTTAAGTGAATTGGCTATATCCATTATTCAAGCTGGAGCAAATCCAAATCTTGCCTGCAGTAAAGAATCACCTCTTTATATGGCCTGCATGCGTTTAGGTTATGCTTCTGTGAAAAATCCATACGCGTACGCTCCGTTAGATTTGATCACAACATTATTAGACCATGGTGCTGATAATGCCCAGAGCCTGTTTGATTATCTTGCTATTGATTTACACACCTCCGACGAAGCAGGCGAGGTGCATACGCTTATTTTCGAGCGAGATATTCAACTTGGAATTGACTCAAACCGAAGGAACACTTATCTGAGCTCAGAGCTTTATCAAAAAACCCACAAAGCCATACTCCAACAGGCATTATCTCGCTGGATGAAGGCTCAAGAACTGCCAGCGGAAGAATCTAAAACACCTGAAGCCTCTAAGCGCAAGCCGTCCGAACTCGCAGGACAGGGTATGTTTGCTCAACCAACCCCGGAAGTAACAGCAGAACAGAAAGCAAAATTCACAGCGGCGTGCGATAAAATGATTGACGTATTACTCGAGCTAAAAAACGCTGGTAAAATTGACGAGAATACACGTCTCGAATTAAGTCAAAAAATCAAAACATTACACGAGCAGCCAGGAAACCATCAAGCGTTTCTTAACAGCATGCAACAATGTGAATACCTCGTGGGAAGCAAATTTTTGGCCTATTGCATGCTCGCGGCGGGTTATGCGGCTAAGATCTGCTCGTTCGGTTACTATGGCGATGATTGGATTCAGCAAGCGAATCACAAACTTGAACAGATTCAAGTGGTCGCAGACTTCGAAGCGGCAGGTGAGCCGATTCATCCACCTTCTGCTCGGTAATATATCGCACGCTTAACCAATCCTATTCGGAGGCTAAACGTGTCGCCCTGCAGCAAGCATGTATTGACAAATGCAACACATAAATGCATACTAAAATAAAGCACACCATGAATTGGAGCGTCGCCATGGCACAAGCACATCGCAAAGATAGTTCGATAAATCTTAGGGCATTACCGGAACAAAAAAATCTTATCGATATGGCCGCAGCTTTGGCGCATAAAAGTCGATCAGATTTTATGCTTGAAGCGGCGTGTCGAGAAGCTGAAAATCTATTGCTTGATCAGCGATTATTTCTAACGGAAGATGCCACGTATCAAAATTTTCTTGCTTTACTTGAATCACCGCTCGATGAAAACTTAGGACTTAAAGCATTATTAAAAAGTAGCAGTCCATGGGAAAAATAAGCGCGCCAGAGCCTATTGCGGACACACACCTATTGGATACGTTTGAATCCGGTGAGCCTGTGTTAGATCATTGGTTAAAACATCGTGCTATAGATAATGACAGCCGAGGTGCTTCAAGAACCTTTGTTGTTCATGACAATCATCGCGTTATAGGGTATTACTCCCTCGCCACAGGTAGCATCACCACTCAGGAAGCACCAGGCAACGTTAGACGAAATATGCCCAACCCGATTCCCGTCATGGTTTTAGGTCGATTAGCGGTTGATCAAACCTGGCAAAAACACGGCATTGGCAAAGGTCTGCTAAAAGATGCCGTCTTACGCACAGCCAAAGTTTCGCACGATGTGGGCATAAGAGCCTTACTCGTTCACGCTATTTCAGAGTCCGCTAAGCACTTTTACAAACGTTATGGGTTTGTTGAATCACCTATGACACCGATGACACTCATGCTTACCATGAAAGATATTAAAAAATATTTTTAATATTCTGAGAAGGCTCTTTATCTAAAGTGGTTGTGCTATCGTGTGAAAAAAATCGAGGATCTACAGTCCCTCGTTCATGCTTTTTTACCGAAGGATCTCCTGCTTCTGTATTTGGCGACCCTAATGCTACCGCACGTTGAAACGCGGCATCAATCGCTTGCTTGTAAGCCGTATCAATCCCGCCACGATCAAGGCAATCAATACCTGCTTGTGTTGTTCCCCCTTTTGAGGCAATTTTTGCCATCAAATCAGCCATATCAAGTCCGGTTTCATCGGCCATACATGCTGAAGCTAAAAACGTTTTTACGACAGCATAACGGGCTTTTTCATGCTCAATGCCATTTGCTTCAGCCGCTTTAATCGCCGCATCCATCAAACGAAATACGAGACCCGGGCCACTACCCGTAAGGGCTGTGTACAAACGAAAAGCCTCTTCGGTATTCACCCACTCCACCGCCCCTGTCGCGCCAAAAATACTTGAGACCATCTCATGATGTGTTGTGCTGAGTGGCTGATTCGGAAAGCACGCTGTAAACCCTTCGTTGACCGAAACGCCCATGTTCGGCATCACACTCACCACCGCAGCTGTTTTGAAATATTGAGCGACATTAAAACCAGCTGCCATCGATAAAATAAGCGGTTTATTTTTTGCTTGTTCAACCATCACTGCAATTTCAGAACATACCGATGGCATATCTTTCGGTTTTGCACCCAATAAAATCACATCGGCATCTTGAATTGCGGTTAAATTATTGAGCGCATGATTAAATTCGGTTCTTTTTATACCTGCATTAATACTAGGGCTTGAAACCGTTACGTTTTTTTGGGATAAAACACCACATGCAACAGCGGCTCTAACAACAGCGCTCGCCATGTGTCCAAACCCAATACATGATAATTTAATCGGTAACATATACATCTACTCCTGACTCAAATGTGTACGACGATCACACATGGTTTCGATGCTATTCACAACGGATTGATGACAAATACGTTCCATAATTGGAATTTCAGCTAAAGGCGTTCCCGCTTGAATCGCGTGAGCAATTAAAAAACTATCTTGCCACACGGTTTCGTTCTTACGCGCACCCGCACGAAGCCACAAGGCAACCCATAAAAAATGGAACACCCAGGTGTCTCGAGCCTGCTCAAGCTCGTTCTCAAACACCGCGCGCATGGCTTCTTCAAAACGACATATTTTTACGCCGTCTTTGAAGCTGCAACAGCGATTCACCCATTTATCAATGCTTTCATTTTCAAGATACCACGAAGCCGCAAACGGCTTGCTACGCAACCATTGACTCGAACGCTTAAATGCATCTTCGACAACGCTCGGTGTAAACGGCTCAATTTGCACCGCTAATTGCTCCATAAGTTGCGGCACATCGAGTGGGTTCGGTGCAAAGTGGATACCCATCGCTTCTTGAAATTCCAGAAAATGCAGATTGGGCACCTTGCCTTCTTCAAGCGTTAACGCTAAAAAATGATTCGTCATCATGGTGATGTATTCAAGATCAACGTTTCGCAGAGTAACACCATCATCCAAAACCTCACGGCAGTAATGCTGAGCTTCTTTCGCCGTAATTCTAGGTGTCATCCAGCTGTCTTTCACGCCAAAACCATCTTTGAATAACACCCCCGCCAAACGCGTCGCTCGCCCTTGCTTGATTTGCAAGAATAATCCTTGCGCACCGCCACCATCGATTTCACTCGCTTGCATTTTAGCCAATTTTGCCGGCGTTTCTTTCTGAAAAACCACACCTTTTTTTCGCTGTTCACGAATCCAATACGCGATTTGGCCTTGTAATGCCTGAGGCACCCATGCCTGAATAGCCTGCAAACGTGAAAGCGATACTGAGCTCAACGTCATGCTCGGCAAGAGTGTATCCAATGCCATCATGACCACCTCACGCACCTCAGCACGAGGATGCAATAACGCAAGCAGCGCCGCTTCTTGGCCTTCGTCAATACTGCATAAATCCATCATCAAATCACCAAAAAATTCTGGCGGCATAGCATGGCTCTGTGCAAAAAAATGACTCGCAAGCTCAAACGTTGATAAATCAGACAGCTCATGAATTAAATGACGAATCGACTCCACATGATCAATGTTTTCATCCTGGAACGCTTCGCTTTCTTCTTCAGATAACGTCAAATAAGCAGCTTGAAGCGCTGGAGATAATTCCACCTGCGCATCATAAAATGCATTAAGCACAGGTAACCAAAAATTGAGTCCTTGCGAGCCCTGATAAATCGCATCCGTCAACAAGTTCATAAGATCTTCCATCAGGTGTTTTGCACGACGATTTCTATTTTCACTTGAAAAACGCAATTGCGAGACACAAACATCCAACGCAAAAATCAGTGCAGAAAAATAAGCGGATTGATTTTCTAATACCGACGCATCCACCGCTGAAAGCTGATGAATCAAAGCAGGAACAAGTTCGGGTATTTGATCAAAACGCAACGGTTCTTCAGAAATGGGATCATCGCCCGCATCAATCATGGCGGTCATTGCATCAATCCAATGCCTTAACTGCTCAAGAGGTACCAAATCTTTCATAGGCCTGCCTTAATCTGTCGTGGCTTTCCTTGCTCATTAATCGCTACAAACGTAAACGTACCTTCCGTGACTTGTGACTGCAAACCGATTTCAACCACATGGGTCCACACTTCAACTTTAATCGTCATGGAGGTGGTGCCTTGGTGTTCTAATCTCACGTAACAACTCACCACATCACCCATATGCACCGGTAACAAAAAGCTCATGGAATCGATGGCAACCGTCACCGCACGACCTTTTGAGTGTTGTTTTGCTAAAATGCCCGCAGCCAAATCCATTTGAGACACAACCCATCCACCAAAAATATCTCCGTTAGGATTGGTATCCGATGGCATGGCAAGCGTTTGAATGGCGAGCTCACCTTGAGGCACGTGCGTCATGATTAACTCCGTTTCAATTTCGCGAAAGCATCGGCCATGGCCGTATTTAAAGGCTGAACTGGCGGTGCATCTCGACGCTTTTCAACAGGTCGTTTTTTTTGTAGCTTAGGTGCCGCTTGTTTCGCTGTTTCAGCGGGCTTAGGTTTTTCTTGGATCCTCATGGTCAATCCCAGACGACGCCGAGCCAAATCAAGTTCAAGCACTTTTACCTGAACCACATCACCCACGCTGACCACTTGGTGAGGATCGGGCACAAATTTATCGGCCAAAGCAGAAATATGCACCAATCCCAGCTGTTCAGCACCCACATCCACAAATGCACCAAAGCTTGTAATTCGATGCACCACACCTTGGAGCGGCATATCCATCGTCAACGCCTCAAGTCGAATCACATCATGCTTAGGCTTGGTCTCTGTTTTAGCTTTGTGCTTAGGTTTAAGTTGAGAGCCCGTTTTCGTAAATGCAGGACGAGGATCGCGACCTGGGGCCCGAAGTTCTTGCACCATCGCTTGCACCGTAAGTAAATCATCCTCACATGCTTCATCGTAAGACGTTAAATCAAGACGATCGAATGCATGGGGCTTGCCAAACACATCATCCAAGCTTAAATTATTCTCGCTTAAGATACGCAGAACCGAAGCATAACTTTCAGGATGAATACGTGTTTCATCCAAGACATTATCTCCGCCCACAACACGCAAAAATCCTGCGGCCTGCTGAAATGCATGCGCGGTTAAACCTGGTACAGCCTTAATTTGCTCGCGTGAGGTCAATACACCGTGTGTCTCACGATAGGCAACGATGGCATCCGCCATCGCCGTATCCAGCCCCGAAACATAACTCAAAAGCTTACTCGACGCTGTGTTCACATCCACTCCCACCGCATTCACACACTCAGTAATCACCCCCATAAAAGCACGTGCAACCATGTGTTGATTCATATCATGCTGATGCGGCGCAACCACCATGGCGCGCAGAGGCATGTTTATCAATTCTTTAAGTGGATTTTGAAAACGTCGCGCCATAGACACCGCCGCGCGACAAGGTGCATAGACATCCGGTAAAGCATCAGCGGCTTCATCAGAGGCCGCATAAGCCGAAGCTCCTAATTCATGCGCCCGCACGGTAACAAACGGCATATCGGGATAACGTTTCGCAAGCGTTAAGAGCAAACGCCCCGCTTCACGAAACCCAAGGCTGCTTCCGGTCACAACCCAACGCACATGATATTTTGCCAAACATTTGGCGAGCCCCGCAAGGGCATGCTCCCATTCATGTTCCGGTGAAAATGGAAAAACGCTGGTCGTATCAAGCACGGCGCCTTTGTCATCCACAACGGCCACACTGACCCCAGAACCACGCTCAAAAAATAAGCCCATGGTCACACCACGTGGCCCGGGTGACGTGAATAATACATCGCGTAATTGCTTACTCAAGCCATGAATAGCATCCTCATCGGCAAGATTTCGTGCATGCGCCAAGGTTTCAGCTTCAAGTTTTGGTGCGAGCTTTTTTTCCCACAACACACGTACCGCATGCATCAACCATGCGTCAGCAGGGCGACCACAATCAGCAAGATTAAAATGCGTTGCAAGATAACGTTCTGCATACGTTGCATCAGGCAAGCTTAAGCTCAAGCGAAGTGCGGCCTCGCGACGCCCCCGAAACAACATGTGCACACGACGCAAAGGCATGGTTTTAATGGGCGCGTCTGCCGCCACGTATTCAGACCACGTCATTTGATTTTTTGCTGCTTTTAATTTTTTAGCATGCTTTGATTTTTTAGCTAGTATTTCTGGCGACAGTGTCGACGTTAAAACACCATGCTCCCAAAAATACGTGCGCAAATGTGCGACAACATCGATAGTTTGCGCCCAACGTTCAAGTAAAACATGCCGCGCGCCCGCGAGTGCTGCCTCGGCATCTTGAACATGCGCCTCCGCATTGACAAAATCCGCAGCAAGATCTTCTGGGCAACGCATCGTGTCTTCGTTAAGCAAGGCATCCGCTAAGGCTTCGAGGCCGGCGTCGCAAGCACGCGCAGCCGGCGAGCGTTGCTTGCTCGCATACGGAAGATAAATATCTTCGAGTACCGCACGCGTTTGGGCCTCCATCAAGCTCTGCCGCAACAGAGGCGTCAGTTTTTCTTGCGCCGTCAACACCTCAAACATCACCTCGCGCCGTTCGCGCATGGCATGAAGTTTTTCAAATCGTATCACAAGATTTTCTAAAGCCGCATGCTTCATACCCCCCGTACGCGCTTTTCGATAACGCGCAATAAACGGAACGGTTTCGCCTGCTTCAAGCAACGCTATCGCCGCGCACACCGATGAGGTTTGTAATTTAAATAAAGTAGCCACCTCATCGGCTAGATTAGCTATATCGTGCGTCATGTCGATCCTCACATCAAAACAGGGTCAAAAAAATAACGAAGTATACGCTGTCCCATATTATTTCTAAAGTTCTTACTCAACCGTGACCGATTTTGCCAAGTTTCTTGGTTGATCCACATCCGTGCCTTTGGCAACCGACACATGATATGCCAGCAACTGCAGGGGCACCGTGTAAATAATCGGCGCAATCCAGGATCCACAGGTGGGCACTTGAAGCAAGCGCGTACCGTTTGCAGGCCAGGTGCCGGCATCATCCACAAACACCACCAGCTGCCCACCACGCGCGCTGACTTCATGCAAATTAGATTTTACTTTTTCTAACAATTGATCGTTGGGTGCGACAGCAACCACCGGCATGTTTTCATCAACCAAGGCAAGTGGACCATGCTTTAATTCTCCCGCAGGGTAAGCTTCAGCATGAATGTACGAAATTTCTTTGAGCTTTAACGCGCCTTCGAGTGCAATCGGAAAGTGTGAACCACGTCCTAGAAACAACGCATGAGCCTTGTTCACAAACAACGGGGTTAAGGCTAAAATTTCTGCATCCATCGTCAGCGCACGTTCACAATGCTCCGGTAACTCACGAAGCTGCTGAAGTGCTTCAGCCGCCCGTATCTCATCACGACACAAAGCCGTTGCCAACATTAAAAACACAGCCAACTGCGTCGTAAACGCCTTAGTTGACGCCACACCGACTTCTACACCTGCACGGGTTAAACACACAAAATCAGAGGCACGTACAAGCTCGCTTGCGGCTACATTACAAATACCGAACGTCGCCAAATAATTCATCTTTTTTGCTTTATGCAACGCAGCCAACGTATCGGCCGTCTCGCCAGACTGCGAGACCGTAACAAACAACGTACCTTCTTGAGCAACCACATCGCGATACCGATATTCGCTCGCTATTTCAACGTAGACAGGCACACACGCTAACGATTCCAGCCAATACTTAGCAACCAGTCCTGCATGATAACTCGTGCCACACGCAACAATTTGAATTTGCTTGATCTTATCAAACATCTGCCGTGCATCTTCACCAAAGCTTGCGCGTAGCACTTCAAGACTCGCCACACGGCCTTCGAGCGTATCGGCTAAGACTCGCGGCTGCTCAGCAATCTCTTTCATCATAAAGTGCCGATATTTGCCTTTACTGACCACCGCGGCATCCTCTAATAAAGGCTGAGTTGCTCGTTCAACGTGTTGATGATCCGCGTCAAAAATCTCCGCTTTGGATGCGGTTAAACGTACGCTATCACCGTCTTCAAGATAAATAATTTTTTGTGCAAAGGCACGCAACGCTAAAGCATCGGAGGCTATAAATTGCTCATCCACGCCAAGCCCGAGTACCAACGGACTGCCTTGACGCAAGCCCACCAGTTCATTTGGATGCGCTTCGTGCAACACCGCTAAAGAAAACGCGCCTTTCATGTGAGCGGCTGTGGCTTGCACTGCGTGTAATAAAGATTGTGTATCTGCATAATGATGGTGAATTAAATGCGCGATCACCTCCGTATCGGTCTCGGATGTAAACTCATAGCCCTTTTCACGTAAATACGCACGTAACTCATCATGATTCTCAATAATACCGTTATGCACCACGGCGACTTCCTCGCGAGAAACATGAGGATGCGCATTCGCCTCACAAGGCTTACCGTGTGTAGCCCAACGCGTATGCGCAATGCCGGTATTGCCAGCAATCGGCGTTTTCGTTATGGCATCGGCTAACACCTGAACTTTGCCTTGAATGCGAATACGACTCAAACGCATATCATGATCAATCACAGCAAGGCCAGCTGAATCATAACCACGGTATTCTAAGCGCCGTAGACCTTCAAGCAAAATATGGGTTATATCACGTGTTGACGTTGCCCCAATGATTCCACACATCGTTTTTCTCCATAAAATATTAAATTAATGAGATTTCATCAACCGAGCATGCGTTCGCTGCCAATCTCTATTTTTTTCCGTGTCACGTTTATCGTGTAATTTTTTACCTTTGGCCAAAGCAATTTTGACTTTGATGATATTTTTTTTCCAATACAACGAAAGAGGCACCACGGTATAACCTTTCCGCTCAACATGTCCTAAAAGTTTTTTGAGTTCACGTTTGTGCAACAATAATTTTCGCGTACGTGTGATATCGGGCAAGGTATGTTTTGCCGCCGTAGGCAACGGTTGAATTTGCATACCGAGCAACCACGCCTCGCCATTTTTTAAAATCACATGCGCGTCCGACACGTTAACTTTACCCATACGTAGGCTTTTGACTTCCCAGCCCTCGAGTACAAGCCCCGCTTCAAAATCATCTTCAATATAATATTCAAAGCGCGCTCGTCTGTTATCGACAATATTCGTGCTGTTTTTTGAATGATCGCTCATGACGCTTCATCTTACCTCAAAATAATCAAACCATAAAAAATTGTTAGAACAATAGCATGGTTAGAAAACCACCACCAGTATTGCACCAGTATTAGCTGAATTATACCGCGCTTGACAAGATGATTTATTCACCGCACACTAAATTTTTAAATTTATTATGTGAGAAAGGGATGATGATCACAGCCAAAAATTTTAAACTCTTAGCCATGTGTAGCCTGGTTAATTTATGCAACCCAGCCTTTGCCGGCAGCATGGGATCTGCAGATGATAAACCCAGCACGGGATTATTTCTCGGCCTCGGAGGTAGCTATAATTCCGTCAAGCTCGACCAATACTTAAATCCTGTCATTGGCACGGCTAATATTTACGATGATACCGGCGTATTAATTGCTTCGGGTTCTGCCGACGGTCCCGCGAGCCCGTTCCACAACACGCAAACCACCTTTGCTCCTGAAGCACAGGTAGGTTACTCTCGCTATTTTTCAGGCACTGATGACAAGCTCTGGGGTATTAAACTTCAGTACCGATATTTAGGAATCACAGCAACACAACAAAATATCAGCATCCCTCAGCGAGGCAGCTATACAACCACCGTTGAGGCTCCTGCAAACACAACATTTACCGGACGAGCGACGATTCAATCCGCTCAAGTTCAAATGGAACATGAGCTAGATTTAATACCGTTTATCGGCGCGGCATTTAGTCATAAAGGCCAAGCTTATTTGGGTATAGGTCCTTCCGTATTTTCAACCAAAACGAGCCTGTATAATGTATCTGGTTTTGCCGATATTAATGGTGTACATAGCAGTATCACGCCATCACCCACCAACTTTTTTAGTTCAGCCTGGATCTGGGGTGGTGTGGCTCAGCTCGGCATGACCTACACAATCAAGCCATCATGGTACGTTGATATTAATTACAGCTACGCTGTCACATCCAAAAAATCCACGTCGCTCTCACAGCCTTTTACGACGCTTTCTATAACGGACACAGGGACGGTAAACACAACGCTGGGTACATTATTTGGGATTGCTAGGCAACGTGTGACCTCACAAGCTTTAATCGTTTCGATGAATAAAGTATTTGAAGTTTAAACTATCTGGCCTGGACGTAACTCATCTTCCAATAATGCTTGGTATTCATTTTTGACGTCCATGGCCAGCGTCATATTTCTTGCATGAGAAATGTCAGTAAAAAAACGTGACCGCAAGCTGCCAAAGGATTCTGATCGGGATGTGCTTAATTGAAGCGATTGACCTTCGAAATGTTCGATACTAGCAAAGTCACACGTTAATGTTGTGGTCAGCATTGTATTATCATTATTTTTAATTTGCGTTAATTGCTCGTCAATTGACTGGCACACTTTGGCGTTATCAAATATCGCCAAAATAAGAACACCAACGGCAAATAATGAAGTACATAGCGTGACGGTCAGTTCAACCCATTTTAAAAGCGGCAGTGTGGTTAACCAGAAAGAAACAGGGGCTGTCATCTGTACAAAAAAAACAAACGTACATGCCATCCATAACATGGCTGCCATTACAATCAAAAGCATACGAAAATAGATCAACTCCTGAACTAATTTTCTAATATCTGGATTATCATCGATAATCGTTGCGTTTAATCCAAGAATAAATGCAACGATATCTTGCGTAAGATTTTCTGGCAAACTCAAGAATATCGCCCTTAATGTATTTCTAACTTCAAGCAACTGTGTGTGCTAAGGTCTTCCGAGCAATTCTGCTGGTAAAATGCCATAGGTGACGTGCCCTAATTTTTTGAATATGAAAACGCTCTGTTAATTGCCCAATAACAGTTTCCACAAGCCGCCTCGTAGAAACAAGCCACTTGCTAAAATTTGGGCCACGAGAGTCAGCCATATTCGCACGCAGAGGGGTCTGCAAGTTTACCTCCGTATGTAAGGGGATCTGCTCCTGAAAATCCTCGCCTATCAGGCCTTTATCAGCAATAACCATACCTTCAATATCATCAAGATTATCCCAAAGTGATTCGCGTTCATCAATATTTGCCGGCGTGACTGTAATGCCTGTAATAACACCCTGAGAATCAATCAAGAGATTGCCCTTAAAGCCGTAATATCGCTCTTCTTTTGAGGCGCAGTAGCCGTATGCCGCGTCAGATTGAAATAAGCGAGAAAAGTAAGCACGCTTGAAGTGACACAACGGTAATGGGAATCCATCTGCCATATGCAGGGTGTCTTTGAAAGCCCCGAGTTCTGTTGCCAGTGCTTTTTGGATTTGTTGTTTTATCGCCCAAAGATTTGCTGCTTGCCTAACAAAATTGGTTCGACTCCTAAGACCAGGGAAAAACGATAACCAGTGCCCTTTAAAGTAGCTCCAGATCGCTTTGTCTGTGTCAAAACTAAGAAATTCACCTACGATTTCCATTGTGATCACCTCAGGATCTGAGAGCTTTGGTGGAAAACCTCTCTTTCTTAGCCGCTTTGATACGTTTTTTTATACAGCTCATCTACTAAACAAAACACGGCAATGATAAACTCTTCAACTGGCACGGCTTACTCCCTGTAACTCTAGATCCTCGGAAAATCAAGAAGTTACAGCGTTTGAACGTGCCTTTCAAGACCCACAAAACCTCATCATAAAAAGTCGCACACGGCGTTATTTTCAGTACACACAACCTACAGTTTTATTGCGCCAATGAACGGTGTGGACAATCAGTACAATCCAGGAAGTGCTTTTGATTTTACTGCGTCACTACGATACAATTTGAAGTTTTAGATAACAAGAAACAACAATATCGTAAAGTTTAATCTATAAATGTAAAAAACGCCATTTTAAAACCCATGGATTATTATGAAATTCCTAAGCGAAAACGAAAGAATGCAGCACCCACAGGCCCGTTTAATACCTTTAAATGTATGGAAAACCTTTTATTCAGATGAGCTTTCAGATTTTCAACTTGCGCTCATGCAAACAGCATCGAGTGATTACAGTAATTATTTAGCTGGCTTAGATAACGGAGCCCTCCAAGACCTTACTACCATCAAGAAGATAAGCGCAGATTGGCTTGCGATGGCTTACGGCCATCCAGATGCAAAGGATTATTTATTAATGAACTTTGCTCGTCGTTTAAATATACCAACCGAAGAGGTTTTTAAACTTGCGGCCATTATTGGAAAGATGAGTATGATGGAGTTCCTCATGGAGCTTGCGCCCGATAAGGTGCAAGATATGATTGCGGCAGATCGTTATAGTACTAGTTATGGGGCTTTTCGAGTGGCCGCCATAAACGGTCACACCCCGGTTGTTAATCGACTGCTTTTGTTTTTCTCTGTATTTGCTTATGCCGAAAGTCATAACCAAGAATATGGGGCGCATTACATTTATCCGCTCGTTCGCGCGAAGCTGAGTACGCTTCAGGAAGGGCGTGCGTCTTTAGAGAGGGATAATCCTCAAGCGGTGTTTGATATCAACAATCCAGAAGAAGCAAAGCTTTGTTTTTATAAAAAAGAGCAAATATATTTTCAAATTCCTAAATATCAAGCCGGGGCTGAACTTTTACTCACGGTTCCTGCTGTGCATGCCTTGGCTCAGCAGAATGACTTTTATCAACGGGAAGCGCTGGGAGTTTTGGATTTCACCGCATTAGCCAGGGACCGAGAATCGTCCATGACGGCACTGACCTCAGGTGAACAGAAACGCCTGGAGGCTGCAATTAAGACCTATAAACCGGTGGTTAATGGACGTGGTATTGATTCGCTTATGACAGAGCTACGAAGCGTGCTCATGGCTCGTTATCAAGCTAATCCAGCTAAGGTGAACACGGGTGATGGGCGGGTTATTGATTTGCCGGCAAGCTGGGATGAATGGCGTAGGTTACGAGAGCAATTTTCTCCTGATACACAGGAGCTGGCTTTGAAGGCTTATGCTCAACACAAAGACCACACAGCATGGCGTTATTTAGAAAAACCGAACCTTTGGATGGCGGCGGATGCTCCTTATGTTAATCGTAACGATGCCGGAGGATGGTCGACCTTTGAAGATTACCAGCCTCTCATTGCCTTATTCTACCTTGGGGCTTCTGATGGAAACGCAGTGCCCTGTGACGGTCATACCTTCGACACAAGGCTTGAGCATTTCATTGATGAACTAGCGCACATCGGGCGCGCACATAACTGGGATAGAACACGTATTTCTGGGCAAGGTACTGAAGAGTACGATGATTTA
The DNA here is from genome assembly GCA_009995425.1 of Legionella sp. Classification (GTDB taxonomy): domain Bacteria; phylum Pseudomonadota; class Gammaproteobacteria; order Legionellales; family Legionellaceae; genus JAALKW01. Next base: position 15,615 of record JAACPN010000006.1, read on the forward strand.
GAAGGCGATAAACCCAGTTGCTACTCCGGCGTTAAACGCCGTTTGTTTCAATCGGTGCTGGGCCACCCCTTATTTAAATTACTCACCCTAGATGATGTTAAGCAAGAGCTTCGTGAGTTTGTCCGAGAGCACTTTCAACAATGCATTCAAACGAATCCAGGTGAGGCTATTGAATGGAAAAAAACGTGGGGTAGGGTCTGTGAGGCTGATGGAGATCCAGAGGTGGATGGTGCTTTATCAGCTCTAAATATTCCTGAGTCAAAGCAAGCCGCATTTATTAAGCGCTTAGGTGACAAATACCCTGCCCAATTTAATGAAGACCTGAGTTTTAAAACTTACATTCAAGACCGTTTCAAGCTAACGGAGCACATCTCAACCCACGCAGCAGGATTTGGTGGCGAAGCTGACTTAATGGGATTGCTTGAGACGAATGCGTCTAAAATACAGGAAGAGCCTGATAATGATGAGCCTATGCCACCAGCAGCAATACAACCGCCTGACGTAGCAGCGAAGCCCCATATTCAATCATTCCTTGACGATGCCTTCAAAGCTATGGATGCTTTAGAAGAATATTCTGCTGGCGCTTCTGTTCGTGAGATAATAAACCAACTTCGTGAGAGTATAACTCAAATAAACACCATTTATTCTCGGGAATCCTCATTTACGCCTGAGCAACAAAATCAACTCAAAGCTCATTTAGCCGCGCTTAAAGAAGGGCTTGGCGCACTCAGACCTAATCATTTCGAAGGAAAACCAAAGAATGATTTTACCTCAATCATTCGCTCTATGCTGAATGGCGTTACGCTTCTATTTTCATGGTTAGGAGCACCTAAAGACAGGAATCTTCTAGCTGAAATAACAGGAAGACCTTTCTTTTTTCAAAGGTCCAGAACACAAGAAGAAACTCAAACAATCACCTAAGAGCTATCTAGGTTAATCCATGCAAAAGAAAGCCTGGCTTCAGCTGTTGAAAATATATTGGACGAACCTAAGAGGCCTGAAGTTTAAAGCGGAGCACTTCGAACTAGTTTCTCCAGATTGGTCTCTAATGGTGATAAGTCTCATTATCACACTTAGCCAAGGACCCGGAGTCCATGTTGCTCAACAATATTTAAGAGCTTTAAAATTGCTCCATGAGCATGTCGTTTTCCTTGCTCTAAACTACGGACTGTGGCCGGACTAATATTCAAATATTTTGCAAATATAGCCTGGCTAATTTTCTGTTTCTTCCTGATGTTTTGTATTTCTTCACCTGTATACTCATGCAATTCAGGAAGATCTTCATCAGAGAAATTATTTAAAGTTTGTTTGTCTATGATGTTCGCTCTATGCAATCCTTGCGCTATATCATCAATGGTTTCTTGAAGTTTAGTCATGTTCTTTCACCTCCAAAATTTCACCTAATTTGATTAAGCGATTTAATTCATCATCACTTAACGCCAACAAAATATCAGCTAAAAATTTCAATTTTTTGAGCTCTTTATTTGATACATTTCCTTTATCATTTTTATCAAACAAGTGGAGCCAAATGATGCGATCACCTGCTTTAAACGCCAGCATACATCGCGAACCCCCACTCTTACCTCGCCCACTTTTTGAAGCAATCCTTAACTTGTATACCCCTGATCCGAGAGCGTATTTTTGCCTACCTAAGCTATCTAACATCAAGAAATCGGATATTGTTTCTTGTAATATTTGATCGCTTAATTGCGATTTTTTGGCTTCGCCACTAAATTTTTTTACTTTAAATTGTCGCAACTAATATCTCTGCCCAACAGTAATACTATGTATTATAATACTATGTGGCATAGTAGTCAATCAAAGCGGTATTCACCTCCGCTCAATCTCTTTTAAACACGATACCCCAGCTTCCCCACACTTTTATCCCCAGATATTGGGGATAACCCCGAAAACAAGCTCTGAAACACACCATATCTAAGCTGTTAAGTTCCTGTGGTTGTTTGATGAAAGCACATTTCATATGGGTTTAGCTTGTGAATATTTGTTTTCCACATCTGTTCTTATAAAAGCTGGTTATGCTCGCATCTTGCCTGTCCCAGGATAAGCACACGATGCTTGCATTTAAGTAACGTATATGATACTATATAAATTATGAAAATAAAAATTCATCAATATATTTCCGAATTAAATATTAATCCATTTGAAAAATCCTAAATTCCCCAGCCTAAAATAGGCACTATTTTTTCAAAGCCAATTAACTATCAAAACTTCATCAATTAACAATATTTTTTATGAAAAAGAGCTTTTATAAAGCTATCTTTTGCGATAACATAGTGCCTATTCAATTCATAAAATAGGCGCTATATTTATGTCTTTTATTAGAAAGAAAAAAAACAAAGATGGCAAAGTTTACGCATATAAAGTAACATCAATTTGGGATCCTGAAAAAAAACAGCCAAGATCCATCTCTAAATATTTAGGGTCTGTTGATGCAGATGGGAACATAATTCCAAGCGGAGAAAAACAAAAAATACGAGGATGGAAAAACGAGTTAAAAACCATAGAAACTGAGAAATTAATACAGGATTTTGGTGATGGATATTTTGTTTTAGAATCAATTAAAAAATCTGAAATTTTTTCTCATATGGCAAAGCTATTTAAAAAATATCCTGAATTACTTTTATTAATGACATACCGCATTTGCAAACCTGGAGCAATGTACAATTGTCAATTGTGGCTTGATGGTAGTGTTTTGAGTTCGCTTTATAAGAATGCACCAAAATTATCATCGCAATATATTTCTAAGATTCTTAAATACCTTGGTGATGAATCGGTGCAAAGAAAATTTTTCAGTTTATATTTAAAAACAAACACTAAAAATGGTAAAAACGTTATTATTGATGCCACCAGCCTTCCGAATAAAATTAATTCTGAATTTAGCGCGTGGGGATACAGTGATTCTGGTATAGATTTTCAATTTAGATTGCATTGTGTTGTAGATCAAAAAACAAAAAAACCACTCTTCTATCGTAACGTACCTGGCAACATATCAGATGTTAGTACGTTACAAGCTACAATTGAAGAATTGGGCTATCTTGGCGTGAAGCATGCCTTTGCCTTGGTGGACTCAGGGTATTGTTCAGAAGAAAATATTTTGTTATTACGCAATGCAAAAATTGATTTTTTAACACGATTGCCGGCAGGAAGAAGCTTGTATAAAAACCTAATTTTAAATCACACAGAAAACCTAGAAACTGTAGATCAAACTTATCAATATGGTAAGCGTGCTCTTTTTATAAAAAAGGTAAAAATAGATTTATATGGCGCTGATGGATATGCTTATATTATTCTTAATCCTCATAAAAAAGCGAAGGATTTAGAGGTATTAATTAACTCAAAAAATTATAAAAATGAATTATCTGAACATGAAAAAAAATTAGAATTACATAAATTTAAAAAGGCAGGAATTTTTATACTAATAAGCTCAAAAGAAATTGATCTTCATGATATTATGGATGCTTATTATACCAGGCAAACCGTTGAGCAAATATTTGGTGTTTCAAAATCAGATTTAGATCTTTTACCAATACGCTGTCACTCAAATTCAACGATAAGGGGGTATTTATTCTTACAATTTTTGTTGTTAATTATTTTTCTAGAAATCAGAGAAAATATCAATGAAAATTTTACTGTTGATCAAGCATTAATGTCATTACGAACATTAAAATGTAAGGTTTATGATAACAAAATTATTGTTCAAGAAAAAACAAAAATTCATAAGAAAATCTTTGAATTAGCAGGTATTCGACCGGAAGCGATCCTAGTGCCTAATTCATGGGGAATTTAGGATCATAATAAGCTTGACCAGAAATCGAAATGAACCTGATATTATATCACGACTTTTTCAAAAGCCTATCTATTCATTTGCGAAGACCTATAGTTGGTACATACCTTCTTATTGGGTACATTAGAGCAAGCCGTCAGACGCATGACGTAATTTTTTTAATTTTTCAGCGATTTTAATTTCTAACCCACGTTCGACCGGCTGATACCAATGTGGCTCAGCCATACCATCAGGAAAATACTGCTCCCCTGCTGCAAAACCACCCGGTTCATCATGTGCATAGCGATAGTCTTTGCCATGACCCAATTTTTTCATGAGGCCCGTCGGTGCATTGCGTAAATGCAGTGGAACATCGCGTGATTTATCACGTTTCACAAACGCTTTGGCTTGATTAAACGCTTGATACCCGGCATTACTTTTAGGTGCTACCGCCAAATAAATCACAGCTTGCGCTAATGCCAGCTCACCTTCCGGAGAGCCTAGGCGCTCATACGTTTGCGCGGCATCATTCACTAGTTGCATAGCACGAGGATCAGCAAGACCTATGTCTTCCCATGCCATTCTCACAATACGCCTCACGAGATATTTAAGATCCACGCCTCCATCCAACATACGACACAACCAATACAGCGCGGCGTCTGGGTTTGAGCCACGCACAGACTTATGCAATGCTGATATTTGATCGTAAAAATAATCGCCTGCTTTATCAAAGCGTCGCGTCGTTGTGCTTAATATTTCACTTAGATTTGCAGCAGAAAATGCATATATATCTTGATGCGTTGCAAACGTATCTATTTGCTCCAAAATATTCAGCAAGCGCCTAGCATCACCATCAGCATAGTCAATTAAACATGCTGTCGCTTCATCATCAAAATCTAAATGCCCAAGTTTTTTCTGCTGTGCGCGCTGCAATAACAACAGAAGTTCATCATGATTGAGCGATTGTAAAACATGAACCTGTGTTCGCGATAACAACGCGTTATTCACCTCAAACGACGGATTTTCAGTCGTTGCTCCAATCAATGTCACCAATCCTGATTCGGTATAAGGCAGTAAAGCATCTTGCTGAGATTTATTAAACCGATGGATTTCGTCAATAAATAAAATGGTTTTTAACTGAAGCGCTTGGTTATTTTTAGCTAAATCCATCGCCGCACGAATATCTTTCACGCCAGAAAATACGGCGGATAATGCTATCCATTCGCATTCAAACGCTTTTGCCGTGAGGCTTGCAAGCGTCGTTTTACCCACCCCCGGTGGCCCCCACAAAATCATGGAATGCAGTTTCCCGCTTTCAAATGCAAGACTTAACGGCTTTCCTGGCCCCAATAAATGCTTTTGTCCAATCACCTCAGATACATCTTGAGGCCTTAATAATTCAGCTAACGGAGCACTGTTTTCTTCTTCTCTCATCATAAATTTTTAAGCTCTTGAGATATCAAACGTCATGCTTTCTTGGATACTAGCATGCCCAAGTGCTAAAGCAATGAGACGATCGACCCCGAGTGCTACCCCAGATGAAGCAGGTAAGCCATGCCTTAGTGCATCCAATAAATAAACATCAGGTTCGGGTATGGCAAGACCACGTGCTTGGCGTGTTTGTATATCGCTCTCAAACCGTGCGGCTTGCATGCTTGCATCCGTAAGCTCATGAAACCCGTTCGCAAGTTCAACACCACCGTAATACACTTCAAAGCGCTCAGCAACACCGTTGTTCACACAAGCCAAAGCCGCTTGCGATACGGGAAAATCAATCACACCGATAGGCCCTGAGTATTTTGCTAAATAAGGCTCAACCACATGGCTCATCAATAAAAATAAATATTGATCCAGATCCATTTCATCATGTGGCAAAACTTTATCTAAATCAAAACGCTGCAAACATGTTTGTAATTCAGCACATGAGGTATCCAATGGGTCTAACTGACAGGCGCTCAAGAACGCTTCTTGATAGCTGATAACAATAAGCGGCTCGCAATCTAGAATATGCTGTAAAAAATCACCTACTTCAGCCAATAATTCACGGTGATTAATACCAGGCCGATACCATTCGAGCATCGTAAACTCGGGATTATGCCAACGCCCGCACTCATCATCGCGGAAGGCACGTGCAAGTTGAAAGATAGGCCCGCTTCCGGCCGCAAGCAAGCGCTTCATGTGATATTCAGGTGAGGTTTGTAGTGCGTAAGTTTTGCCGGAGCAACGTGCGTGTATGACATCAAGATAAACATCGGTCACGCCGTGCGAAGCCATCACCGGCGTTTCAACCTCAAGATAATCACGTGCATGAAAAAAAGCGCGTATTCGCGCCATGATCTCTGCACGCTGCTTCAGCGCTTGAATCGAAGCAGATGGTTTCCAATCTTGAGAAGCAGAAAACGTTGAGCTCATCAATAAAACATTCCCAGCTCAAGCCGTGCAGCTTCACTCATACGATCATTCGACCAAGGTGGCTCCCAAACAAGCTCAACCGTGCATTCACGCACGCCTTCGACAGGAAGCACCGATTGCTCCACCGTACCAGGAAACGTTTGTGCCACCGGGCAGCCCGGGGATGTCAGCGTCATTTGAATATGCACATGTTTATTTTCATCAATCGCCACATCATAAATTAAGCCTAAATCATAAATATTGACGGGGATTTCAGGATCAAACACCGTTTTTAAGGCGGCAATCACCGCTTCTTTGAGCGCGGCGTGTTCTTTCTTTTGTTTATTAAACCCAAGCATAACCCTACTCCGTGCTTACCACATTGTTATTTGCATCTTTTTTTAATGCCGCGTCTAAGGCATGCCACGCAAGGGTTGCGCATTTAACACGCGCAGGAAACGCACGAACGCCTTCAAACACACTCAATTTACCCAACATCACCGTATCTGAAATCGCATCATCTTGTGTTAATAACGCATGAAATTGCTCAAACAAAGCATGCGCTTCGCGCTCGGTCTTACCTTGGAGTGCTTCGGTCATCAACGATGCAGACGCTTGAGAAATAGCACAGCCTTCGCCGACAAAACTCACGTCTTGAATCACCCCTGCTTCAAGTTTGACATACACCATCAGTTGGTCACCGCATAACGGATTGACACCGCGTGCCTCGCAGGTCGCGCACGGCATTGCATGATGATTACGTGGGGTTCGGTTGTGATCGAGGATCACTTCTTGATATAACGCTTGTAAATCCATGGTTAGGCAAACATCCTATTGATGTGTTGCAAGCCCTCAATACAACGATCGATTTCTTGCTGGGTATTATAAAAAGATAACGACAAACGCGTGGTGGCTGGTACGCCAAAAAATTCCATCAGCGGCATAGCACAATGATGTCCACTGCGTAACGCAAGCCCTAAGCTATCTAAAATCGTGCCAATATCATGCGCGTGAACACGTTCATGAACAAACGAAATAATGGGTAATTTATTATCAACATGCCCAATAATACGAAATCCGGGCAATTGCTCAATGGCGTGCGTCGCATAGGTTAACAAGGCTGACTCATGCGCTTTAACTGCGGTGCTATCAAGCGCACGGAGATAATCCAGTGCCGCGCCAAACCCAATCACACCCGCAATATGAGGCGTACCTGCTTCAAATTTAGACGGCAACGGTGCGTAAGAACTGTGACTGATATGCACGGTTTCAATCATATCCCCGCCCCCTTGGTAAGGCGGCATGGCTTCTAAGAGCGCTTCTCGCCCCCAAAGCACACCTATTCCCGTAGGGCCGTACATTTTATGTGCTGAAAAAACATAAAAATCACAACCTAAATCCTGCACATCAATCGGCAAATGCGCAGCGGCTTGTGCGCCATCAACCAACACCACTGCATCATAGGCTTTAGCCGCTTGCACCATCTGCTTAATCGGGTTAATCACCCCGATGGCGTTTGATGCATGCGTTATCGCCACCAAACGTGTATGTTTCGATAGTTTTTCTTCGAAAGCTTGCAGCGAAAGATCACCATGCACATTCATGGGGACCACACGAAGGGTTGCCCCCACCGCGTCACACGCCATTTGCCACGGAACAATGTTGGCATGATGCTCCATGTAGGTGATTAAAACCTCATCACCTTCGCGTAAATTCACCCGAGCAAAGCTGTTCGCCACCAAATTAATGGCCTCGGTCGCGCCACGTACGAAAATACACTCACGCACAGATGGTGCATGGATGAATACGCGAATTTTTTCACGTACCGCTTCAAATTGCGCTGTCGCACGCATGCTTAAAGCATGTACGCCTCGATGCACATTGGCGTTATCATGCGCATAATAATGCACGATAGCATCGATCACCGCCTGGGGTTTTTGCGTGGTCGCTGCATTATCTAAATAAGCCAGTGGGTGACCATGAACAGCTTGATCGAGCACCGGAAAATCACGTCGAATCTGCTCCACATCAAACCCTACGGGTATATTATTCATGCATGTTACTCCACGTGTTGAACCAAAAGACTCGCCACCCGCTCGCGAACACACGCCGGTGCAATCTTCCGAATGTTGTCTGTTAGAAACGCTTGAACCAGATAATGCCGTGCAAGCTCAGCATCAATACCGCGTGTTGCCAAATAAAACAAGGCGTCTTCATCCAATTGCCCAACCGTTGCACCATGGGCACACACCACATCATCAGCATAAATTTCTAATTGTGGTTTGGTGTCCACTTCAGCTTGAGACGATAATAAAATATTTTTATTATATTGCTTCGCTTCGGTTTTTTGCGCACCGTGAGAAACCAAGACTTTGCCGTTAAACACCGCCCGTGCCGAGCCGTTTAAAATACCTTTATAATCTTGTTCACTGGTGCAGTTCGGTACAGTATGTTTTACAACCGTATGATGGTCCACATGCTGATGATCGGTCGGTGTATACAAGCCGTTCATCAAGCATGAAGCGCCCGGCTCACATAATTTAATCACCGTATCACTTCGTGTCCACAGCCCACCCAGACTCACACTATGGCTTTCAAACCGACTGTCGGCCGCTTGCTCGACCGCAACCTCAGCCACATGAAACGCTTGATCGCCTTCACGTTGAATTTTGCAGTGCGTGACATGGGCACTGGCTGCAAGCTTAATTTCGGTGTTCACACTGGTGTAGTACGGCGCGTTATAAACCTCACTGCCGTAATCTTCAACCAACACCAAACGACTGCCCGCTTCAGCAACCACCAAGTGCCTCAAGCAGCGTGTTACACCGGCTTCTGTTTGTGTGTACAGCAACCATATCGGCTCATCGATTTGCACGCCTTCGGGAACATAAATAAACATCCCGTCGTCAAAATTTGCCGTATTGAACGCATGAAAACCATGCGTTTGCTGCATGATTTGGTTCAAATAAGGCTTAATCTTATCTGCATGGTGAACACACGCGTCAAGCAACGGCATGACAAGCACACCCGCAGGATACGCATGCGTTGTATCAGGCACAAAGCTTGAAACACGCGCCCGAGGCAAAGCTTGTGTTGAAAATGCATCGGTCGCTGAATATTTCCAGTCTTCATCGCGACGTGTTGGAAAACCCAGCTTATCTAAGTCAGATGCGGCCTCTGTTTTTAAGTCAACCCACCATGCTTCAGAAATCATGCTTGCTCCATGTTTTCAAGCCAGCTATACCCTTTTTCTTCTAAGACTAAAGCAAGCGATTTGTCACCTGATTTGATAATTTTTCCGTCAGCAAGCACATGAATATAATCAGGCTCAACATAATTCAGTAAACGCTGATAATGTGTGACCATAATGATACCGCGCTCAGGCGAACGCATGGCATTAATGCCGCCGGCAATCACACTCAAGGCATCAATATCTAAGCCTGAATCGGTTTCATCTAAAATCGCAAGCTTGGGCTCCAGTGCAACGAATTGTAATATCTCATTCCGTTTTTTCTCACCGCCGGAGAAACCTTCGTTGACGTTGCGGTACAAAAAGCTTTCATCGATTTCAAGCTGTTGGCATTTTTCACGAATAAAGCTTAAAAAATCCATGGCGTCCATGGGTGCTTTGCCTTGAGCTTTACGAATCGAATTCACGGATGACTTTAAAAAACTCACGTTCGCCACACCAGGAATTTCTACCGGATATTGAAATGACAAAAACACACCGGCTTGCGCACGCTCTGAAGGTGATAAAGGCGTTAGCTCTTGACCACAATAGGTGATGCTGCCACCGGTGACTTCATAGGCTGGATGACCCGCAAGAATTTTGGATAATGTACTTTTACCCGATCCGTTTGGCCCCATAATGGCATGAATCTCACCGGGTTTGATCTCTAAATCAATACCTTTTAAAACCGCTTTACCGTTGATGGATGCCTGTAAATTTTTAATTGATAACATATTTATCCTACTGCCCCCTCTAAACTAATACCGAGTAATTTGGTTGCTTCAACCGCAAACTCCATAGGTAATTCTTTAAGTACCTGCTTACAAAATCCACTGACAATCATCGAAACCGCTTCTTCCGGATCAATCCCGCGCTGCTCACAATAAAACAATTGATCTTCACTGATTTTGGATGTCGTTGCTTCATGTTCAATTTGACTTTGTGCTTGCTTCGATTCTATATACGGAAACGTATGCGCAGAGCACTCACTGCCCATCAACATCGAATCGCACTGCGTGTAATTACGGGCACCGACGGCCATAGGCGTGATACGCACCAAGCCACGGTACGCATTATGCGAATGCCCAGCACTAATCCCTTTCGAAATAATCGTTGAACGCGTATTTTTTCCCAAATGAATCATTTTGCTGCCGGTGTCAGCTTGTTGATGATTATTGGTCACCGCCACCGAATAAAACTCACCGACCGAATCATCCCCTTTGAGAATCACACTCGGGTATTTCCAGGTAATCGCCGATCCTGTTTCAACTTGCGTCCACGAAATTTTAGAACGCTTACCGCGGCACGCGCCTCGCTTGGTCACAAAGTTATAAATCCCGCCTTTGCCGTCTTTATCTCCGGGGTACCAATTTTGAACGGTTGAGTATTTAATCGTTGCGTTCTCTAAAGCAACCAATTCGACCACCGCAGCATGCAATTGATTTTCATCACGCTGTGGTGCGGTGCAACCCTCTAAATAAGATACGTAGCTATCATCATCAGCAACAATCAACGTGCGTTCGAACTGCCCGGTGGATGCCGCGTTAATTCGAAAGTATGTGGACAATTCCATCGGGCAACGCACGCCTTTAGGAATATAAACAAACGATCCATCGGTAAAGACGGCTGAGTTTAGCGCTGCATAAAAATTATCACGATAGGGTACAACGGAGCCTAAATATTGCTTAATCAGCTCAGGATGCTCATGCACCGCTTCTGAAAACGAGCAAAAAATCACACCTTTTTCAGCAAGCTTGGCTTTAAACGTGGTCGCAACCGAGACACTATCAAATACGGCATCGACGGCAACACCGGCGAGCATTTCTTGCTCACGCAATGGAATGCCGAGTTTTTCATAGGTTCTTAGTAATTCCGGATCGACTTCGTCTAAGCTTTTAGGCCTATCTTCGATACTTTTGGGCGCAGAATAATACGAAATATCCTGATAATCTATTTTAGGATAATGCACGCTCGACCATTCCGGTGTAGGCATGGTTTTCCAGTGTTCAAAAGCTTTGAGACGCCATGCTAATAAAAATTCAGGTTCATTTTTCATGGCCGATATGCGACGAATCACTTCTTCATCAAGACCTGGATCAAACGTTTCTGATTCAATATCGGTAAAAAAACCGTGTTGATAATCACCATCTAATAACGCACTGAGCGGTTCATGCTCTTTTGACACGATTAACTCCCATCACAACCTGTTTCATATGTTCAAGATCATTCACAGGAATAACCGGCTGCGCCAACGCATCCAAACGCACACTGTTCAGTGCGGCCTCGATGGATTGACTGATTAAGCGCCAATTATCCTGCACATGGCACACCCGATGAAGCGCACATGCATCAGGGTTTGTGTTGCATGTGGTCAGCCCCTGCGCTTCATCAAATGCTTGTAAAATATGGCCTATCGAAATATCAGCCGCCGGACGTTTCAGACGATAGCCACCGGTGGTTCCACGTGTTGAAATCAGCAAACCGGCCACGGTAAGGCGCTTCAAAATTTTACTCACCGTCGGTAAGTTTACGTGGGTATGCTCGGCAATATCACGTGCGCTGGATAAACCTGTTTGCCCGGCTAAAAACACCATGACCACCGTTCCATAATCCGCTAATTTACTAATGCGCAACATAGATATAGTACCAATTTAGTTCTATATTAAAAACAATGGCCCGTATCATAGCCTGACTGCGATCATCTTGCAATCAAATTCAGGTTGTCGCATACTTTTAATTAACGTTATTTTAGGGACGAATAACCATGGATGAAGATAAACGTACAAAAAAAGTGAGGTTTTCTGAGCAAGAGCCTTTAAAATGCAGGCGAATACAAATTCCTTTTGGCACCTATTATAAACTCCATCTTTCGATTGAAGCCTCACCTGAAGAATTAAACACGCTATCTCATATTATCGAAAAACTAAAAACCTTATCGATTGAACTTCCGTTCTTGCACGAACAAACGAGCCTGGAATTTATCGAAAACATTAAACAACTTCTGGCACTCACATGCATGTTACCTCATCAGGAATGCGTCAAAAGAAACGCACATCGTGTTTTATGCACCATGATTGATGATGTTACCTATTACCATCATGCCATCAAAACCGATAACGTGAATGCTACGATTGCCATGATTAATCTTAAATTAAGCGAAATAGATGCTATCGGTGCCCCATTAAAAACCCCCCATCAAATCCACGACACACATTTGAAACATTGTTTAAACCGACTTTTTATTCAAAGCACGCCTGCACACACGCGTTTGTATCAATTTAATTCGTTTCGTCATGAACTCTCACAAGCTAAAACCAGCCCGTATGTAGCGTTTGATCAGCTTTTGCAATCATTACATACGGAACTATTAGAAAAAAATACATTGCACACATCGCCACACCTCGCTGTTTTACAACATTACCTTGAGCAACGCTTGGAACGCATCCAACATCCTTTGCCCGAACATCTTCAGTCAGAACTGGACAATCTCATGAATACTTATGTTGAAAAACAGGCGATTTCACCCGCTGCGCATCGCAAATGGTTTTTTTTAAAAACCTTACTGAATCAGATCCATGCACACCCTGAAAAAACCTACGCCGAATGTTACCGTTTGACGGAAAAAATTACATCCCTTCAGCTGGATAATAATCGCCTCAGCTTCTTTGGACAACATCGGTGTTATCATTTTATTACAGAACTTTTACAGGCAGAACCTGATTACGACGACGCAACGCGTTTCTCATGTTAAACTGGGAGCCATAGCCTAGAGGAACCCATTGATTATGTCTGAACAATACACAGCTGATGCCATCGAAGTTTTAAGTGGCCTGGATCCCGTTCGTCGCCGTCCAGGTATGTATACCGACACAACACGCCCCAATCATTTAGCCCAAGAAATCATCGATAACAGTGTTGATGAAGTGCTGGCCGGGTTTGCTGATAAAGTCACCGTGACGCTACATGAAGACGGCTCCATCGAAGTTGAAGACAACGGTCGTGGTATGCCCGTTGATTTGCATCCTAAACTTAACATCAGTGGTGTTGAAGTCATCATGACCAAACTGCATGCCGGTGGTAAGTTCTCCAGTAAAAACTACACCTTTGCCGGGGGGCTTCACGGGGTGGGTGTCTCGGTGGTAAATGCGCTGTCAACCCAACTCGATGTGAACATTAAACGCGATGGTATGCAGTATCATATGCGCTTTGCTAACGGCCACAAAGCCTCCGAACTTGAAGAAATAGGCACTGCAAAAAAACGTGATACCGGCACAACCATCCGTTTTACACCGGATGAAAGCTATTTTGATACCACGCGTGTGGCCATCAAACCGCTGAGTCACTTATTGCGTGCAAAAGCAGTTTTATGCCCCGGTTTAACGATTACGCTGATTAATCATCTTAATAACGAAACCACCACCTGGTGTTTTGAGCATGGGCTCAGTGATTACTTGGTACAAACATTAAATAGCGACCTTCATGTCCCTCTAGAGCCTTTTATCGGCGAGTTTGACGCCAAAGAAACCATGGTTGAATGGGCACTGGTTTGGGAAAACTCGCCCGTTACGCCACTGACTGAAAGTTACGTGAATTTAATCCCAACCACTCAAGGCGGCACACACGTCAACGGTCTGCGCTCAGGTTTATTTGATGCCATGTCTGATTTTTGCGAATTACGTAATTTACTCCCACGCGGGGTAAAACTCACGGCAGACGATCTCTGGGAGCCATGCCAATACGTCCTCTCACTTAAAATGCAAGAAGCTCAATTTGCAGGCCAAACCAAAGAACGTCTGACCTCACGCACCGTAGCATCACTGGTGAATAATGTGGTCAAAGACGCGTTCGCACTGTGGCTCAATCAACATCGAGGCACCGGTGAACAGATAGCTGCTCTTGCCATTGAGCGCGCGCAAAAACGCTTACGTCAATCCAAGCAAGTCACGAGAAAGCGCTTAACCCAAGGCCCAGCTCTTCCGGGAAAATTAGCCGACTGCTTACAACAAGACTTAAACCAAGCTGAATTATTTTTAGTCGAAGGAGACTCGGCAGGAGGCTCTGCAAAACAAGCACGCAGCAAAGATTTCCAGGCGATTTTGCCTCTCCGTGGTAAAATTTTAAATTCTTGGGAAGTGGATTCATCTCAAGTACTTGCGTCACAAGAAATTCACGACATTGCCGTCGCCATAGGTATTGATCCTGGCTCGGATGATCTAAGTGGCCTACGATACGGTAAAATTTGCATCTTAGCCGATGCCGACTCCGACGGTGCTCACATCGCCACGTTGATTTGTGCTTTATTTCTTAAGCATTTTAAACCGCTCGTAAAAGCGGGGCATGTTTATGTGGCCATGCCGCCGCTGTATCGCATTGATGCAGGAAATATTGTTCAATACGCTTTAGACAACGATGAAAAAGACAGTATTATCAAACTGCTCAACAAAAAAGGCCGAACCAAAATCAACGTGCAGCGCTTCAAAGGTCTAGGTGAAATGAACCCCATCCAACTGCGTGAGACAACCATGGATCCGAACACCCGACGCCTGGTGCAACTCACGCTCGACAATGAACCGGAAGCCATGGGTATTATGGATATGATGCTTGCAAAAAAACGCGCGTCCGATCGTAAATCATGGCTCGAAGACAAAGGCAATCTTGCGGTGATTTAAACTACCATGAAAAAAATCAGCCAAATCCTTGCACTCATCACCCTCATCTCCATGGCTTTTGTATTTCATGCCAAGCTCGCCATGATGATGGTTTGGATACAAAGCCTAGGCTGGCTTGCACCCATCTTATTTATCCTCCTCTTTAGCTTAACCACATTACTTTTTTTGCCTGCCGCACCGTTGGTTTTAGCCGGTGGCGCTATTTTTGGACCGGTTTGGGGAACGGTACTCAATCTGTTCAGCGCAACCATCGCGGCCGTCATTGCCTTTCTGATTAGTCGCCATGTAGGCACAGACTGGTTATCACCTAAAAAAAGCGCAGCGCTCAGGCGCTTGAGCCAACGTATAGAACATCACGGCTGGAAATCTGTGGCAGTGATGCGTTTAACACCCGCACCGTTTAGCTTGGTCAATTATGGCTTTGGGCTGACACAAATTAACCTGCGTCTTTACGCTTTAACAACCTTTTTTTGTTTAATACCTTATAAAATCATCGCCACGTATTTTGGTTATTTTACGATGATATCATCAAGCTTATAAATATTAATATTTCCTTCATAATTATGCGCGTATAATAAGCAAAAAATTTAAAGGATAAACACTCATGATGCGCGCACAATCACATGGTAGCTTGAATACCTCAATACTTGAATATGAAATAAATCTCACATTCGCAGAAACTCTGCATTCAAAATACTGTTTTTCCTACTGCAAAGAGGTTTGTACGTCACAGTTAACCAACGGTGTGATCCTACCCTCTGATATAAGACATGCATTTACAGAACTTCTCGCTTCATCAATAGCAGCAGAATTTCGTGAAATTACCGCTCATCTTCGTACACATATAACAGAAGGAAATAACACGTCAGGTGCAACCTTAGGTGAACTTTATTTAAGTGAACTGAATGAATTTATCCAAAAATACCAACCGGTGATACATGCTCGACATCGTACACATCAAGTGACTCAACTCGAACAAGGTTTGCTGGTTATGTGCGAAAAGCAAATGAATACCGTTCGAAATTTAATAAGACCTCAATCTGCGCCTTCCGTTCTTCCGGAAAGAACAAAACCTAGCGAAATTGACCTCGCCTTAAATCCTGATGGTAAAGTTAGCGGTTGCATGATGGGACTACATCTCTTCCGTCTTTTTCGCTATCGCCGCCCCTCACCAGCTAAAATTCACTCAGAAATTGAACGAACGGCAACTGAATCACCTGAATCGATAGCCGTATCACACAGTCCAGGACCAGGACCAGGAAATATCTTATAAAACAATAAACTCAAAACCATATCACACAAGCTGTACGATGATGTCATCAAGCTAATTATCGGTTTGCTTCTTAATATCTCTATAGAAATTTTCATGCGATCCTAACTTTAGAAGATTTAACGTGACGATTTCCTCATCATAAGAATAACCAAGTAAATATTGCTGATGGTGTACTTTAAATTTATGCACACGCAAAAAATCTAAATCCCCTTTTTTTTGCTCTCCTAACAAGGGATTTTCAGCAAGTTTTTTAACTTCATCATCGACAATTATTTTGGTTTGCTTTGATAGTTTCTTAATTAATTTTTTAAATTGAGTCGTTTGTTTAATCTTCAAACTTATAATCCTCAACCAAGCCAGCGTCTAATTCTGCTTTTGAAATTAAAACATCTTTGATGAACTCATACGTTAGATCAGGATTTTCTTCTGCAATCCGACCTATTTTAGCCCAATGCTCAATTTGCCTAGCACCTGAGCGCGACATAACATGCCCTACAGCTTGTGCTTGTTGAACCAAAGCATTGGGGAGCCTAACGGATTGAGGCATGATTTTCTCCAAAAACTATTTAGCCATGACGTATAACTTATATTATAGCATAAATACGTAAAAAATCGCATTCTGCGATTATAATCCCAAATTATCCCGCTTAAACACCCTGTCCGCACGGTAACTGGAACGAACCAACGGCCCTGATGCCACTTCAAAAAAGCCTTTTTCTAAACCAATTTTTCTACAATTTTCGAACGCCTCAGGCGTAACATAACGCTCAACCGGTAAGTGATTTTTTGTTGGCTGCAAATATTGTCCCAGCGTCAAAATATCAACCTGATGAGCAATAAGATCATCCATGGTTTTGATAATTTCTTCGTCGGTTTCGCCAAGGCCTAGCATTAAACTTGTTTTAGTATAAACGTTTGGCTTATATTTTTTAGCTTCGGCTAACACTTCAAGGGTTTGCCAATAGCCCGCACGGTTGTCGCGCACCGGATGGGTTAAGCGCTCCACCGTCTCAACGTTCTGTGCGAACACATCAAGCCCTGTATCAAGTAAGACCGCAACATCTTCATGCCGACCCTGAAAATCGGGTGTAAGCACTTCGATACGTGTTTTAGGTGACGCTTCTTTAATTGCAAGCACCGCCGCGGCATAATGACGTGCGCCACCATCGGGCAAATCATCACGATTCACCGAGGTAAGCACCACATAATCTAAATCCATGAGCGCTACGGTACGAGCGGTATTTTTAGGCTCGTCTTTATCGAGCCAACCTTGCGGGTTACCCGTATCAACCGCACAAAAACGACAAGCACGTGTACATACCGCGCCCATCAGCATAATCGTCGCGGTACCGTGCGACCAGCACTCCGCAATATTCGGGCACTTGGCTTCTTCGCATACGGTGGCTAAGTTATGCTTATTGACCTCTGATTTAACGGCTGCATAAGCCGGTGTGGTTTTATTTTTAATACGAAGCCAATCGGGTTTAGGCAAACGCGTGTGTTCGGCGCCTTTATTTTTAACCCCGTCTTTAATCGCCATAAAACCATGATCCGTTCTGTATTTCTGGCCACTTTCAATCACCACAGGAATTTCGTTTAGTTTACTCATAATTTACTCATATGATTTACGCATGAATTTCTTCTATAAACGTTGGGGCGTAGCGCTGCAAGACACGCTGCAGAATCCACACTTCAAGCAACGCTAAATAAGCCGCTGTGAGTACATCGCTGACATAATGCTGCAGTAATAAAATACGTGAAATACCGATAGCAACCCCTAAACATAAAAATAACACGCGATAACGCGGTAAAATAATGCATAAGCCAAACACCAAGCCCATGATGGTGGTGGTATGTCCCGAAGGAAACGAATGAAACACATGCCCGTGTTTAAACCACTGGAAACCATACAATTGTTCTTGGAACAAAAGTTCAGGCCGAGCTCGCCCAAATATTATTTTTAAAACAAACGTCACGGCATCTGGAATAAACACACAAAGCCATAAAAACCAGGTCCTAAAAGCCCATGATTTATGCTTCATAACATAACGAAAAACCAAGGCAAGCACAGGCAAACCGATGAGGTAGAGCGTTTTAACACCTAGAAACGTGATGCTTTTGAGTACCATAACAAACGCACTTAAATCCAATGCATGCACAGCCTCTGCAATCGGCTTATCCCAATAGATAAACGAGAGCACGGTAATCAAAACATACATACCCATCACCCAGGGCCGGGTCATGGTCTGAAATAAACGCTCAAACGGTGTTTTCAACAGAAGATCCTTATAAAATTAAGTATGGACTTGATGATAATCATCCGCTATAGCAAAGTCCAGTACAGCCGCAAGCGTGTTATTAATATAAATCAACGGAATACGGTCACGCTCCCAAGGCGGTACACCCCAGATTTGAAGCAATGATTTTAAATGTTTCGTTTGGCTATTTAACACCAATGTTTCGCCACCGCTACGATAGCGTACTTCAATATGCGCACCTTCAGGTATATATAAATCCGAAGGTAAGGCCGGTATTTCAACCGCTTTGACTTGATCATCTTCACGTAACACATACAATACATCACGATAACGGCGTATTGTAAGCTTGCCAAGACGCAGCTGTGGGCACGCATCAGGCTTTGAAGCGATCACATCTTGAAGCAAAACATCCAATTGCGCAGCGGATAGTGCTTTGATATTTTGGTTTTTAAGCCAAACACGTAACACCTGCTTTAACCGCCTGGTTGGAAAATCACGTAGCGCCGTGAGGGATAGTTTAGATTGCTTGAAAGCCAGTTCCGGGCAATCTAAATACGCTAAATCCTGTAAATTCGCTTGCGCTTCTTGGCAATGCTGCGCACATGCGCTCATGCTTTCGAGTGCACGTGGCCAAATGCTTTGCAAGCGAGGCATAATTTCATGCCTTAAGTAATTACGTGAAAACTTAAGCGCGTGATTGCTTTCATCTTCGACCCAAACCAAGCCATGTTTTTTTGCATAAGCTTCAAGCTGGTGCTTGCGTGTATTTAATAACGGGCGAGCCAGATAACCGCGCCCAAACGGTCGATACGCTTGCATCGCCCCCAAACCATCAACCCCCGATCCACGGAGCAAACGCAGAGCAAGCGTTTCAGCTTGATCGTCTTGATGATGCGCCAAAACCAAGCACATGTTGGCTTGAATGCACGCTTCAAAAACGAGAAAACGCGCGTCACGTGCCGCCTCTTCAAGATTAGGTTGCTTAGGATCTAACTGCACATGCTTAACGACGAGTGGGATGTTCAAGGCTGCGCACACCGCTTCGCAATGCGCCTGCCAAGCATCGGCTTCAGGGCTTAGCCCATGATGCACATGCACGGCTTGAAGCTTGGATGCAAGTGCTGGCTCACGCGACAAGGCATGCAAGAGTACGGTTGAGTCGAGGCCGCCACTCAAACCTATGCATAAGCGTTCGTGGCTAGCCAGATATGCTAAATTAAGCACAAGCCCCAATTGCCATAAATTTGTTATACCGATCCGCTAGAAGCTGCTCTAATGGCAAGGCGCGAAGCGTTTTGAGCTCGTGCGCAATCACACCTTCGAGGCGTGTCATGACTTCGGCAGGATTACGGTGCGCTCCGCCTAACGGCTCTTCGATTAAATCATCCACCAACCCGTTTTTATACACATCTGAAGCGGTCACTCCCATGGCACGCGCCGCTTCTGAGGCTTTCCCCGCGTCTTTCCATAAAATAGACGCACACCCCTCGGGCGAAATCACCGCATACACCGAATATTGCAACATGATCACACGATCGCCTACGCCAATAGCTAAAGCACCGCCCGATCCGGCTTCACCGGTCACGATACAGATTACAGGAGTTTTTAAATTCGACATTTCAAATAAATTGCGAGCAATTGCTTCAGACTGATTACGTTCTTCCGCACCAATCCCTGGGTAGGCACCGGCGGTATCAATAAACGTAATCACGGGTAATTTAAACTTTTCAGCCATCTGCATTAAACGCAAGGCGCGTCGGTATTCCTCAGGACGAGCCATACCAAAATTACGGCGTACTTTTTCTTGGGTTCGTTTGCCTTTTTGATGACCAATCACCACCACAGGCTCACCTTGAAACCGCGCTAATCCAGCAATAATGGCCGGCGCGGATGACTCATGCCGATCACCATGCAGTTCTTGAAAATCCGTGAACATGCCTTCAAGATAATCGCTGGTTTGTGGGCGCAACGGATGCCTTGCCATTTGTACCACTTGCCAAGGTTCAAGTTTTGAAAAAATTTGCTTGGTTAATTCAAGTTTTTTAAGTTCAAGTCGTGCAATTTCTTCACTGAGATTAACCGTGTTATCCTCACCCACCATACGGAGGGCCTGAATTTTTTGATTTAACTCTTCTATCGGTTGTTCAAAATCCAAGAATTTTTGGCTCATAATACAGTCTCATTTGGTCGGCACATGTTCGTGCGTTATACTGGGCGCGTCCAAATTAACGCTTAGCTTGCGATTATATCATAATGCATATCATGAAGCCCATTCAATACACACCGAGCGCATCACAACCCTGTGACTTAAAAACCACACGCGTTGATATCTGGTCGTTTGCACTCGATGCACCGCTACCAGAGCCCGGTTTTACCTTACTCAATGCCGAAGAGCAGGCCCGTGCTGAGCGCTTTCACTTTGCGCATCATCAACATCATTTTACGCGGGCACGCATGATGCTGCGGCTTATTCTGGCGCGTTATATCCATACCTCGGCAGAACACCTGGTGTTTGATTATGCAAAACACGGTAAACCGTTTTTGCCCGATCATCCCGAACTGCAATTTAATTTAAGTCATTCAGGTAACCGGGGCCTACTCGCCGTAGGAAAAACACACGCTTTAGGCATTGATCTTGAACAATATTCGGATAGACCGTATGAAGGCATTGGCAGCCATGTCTTCTCCGATGCCGAGAATGCTACGCTCAAAACCATGGTCCCGAGCTTAAAGCCGCTGATATTTTTTAATTTTTGGGCACAAAAAGAAGCGTTGATTAAAATGCTGGGGCTGGGTTTATCTTACCCAACCACACGCCTCACCGTCCCGGCGTATCCTAGCACGCATCATACGATTGTTGATCCGGTGTACCACAGCACTTCAAAAATTTTAGCGTTTATGCCAAGGCTCGCTTACTGCGCTGCTTTATGCCACCATCCAAGCATCCAAGACATCACCTACACGGAATTATGACAGCCTATATCCCACTCGATGAGCACGCGATTCGTAGCCAGCTCCCCCATAACTTAAATCAAGTTTTAGACTTCTATATTTTAACTTCGGTGGATTCAACCAGTCGTTTTTTAAAAAATCAAGCGCTTAAATCAGGCCTCACCGTATGCGTTGCTGAAACACAAACGAACGGACGCGGGCGATTTGCACGGCCGTGGCACTCACCGTTGGGTGAAAATATCTATTGCTCCGTGGCATGGCGTTTTGAAGGCGCGTTATCCAAACTTTCAGGCTTGGGCTTGGTTGTAAGCCTTGCTGTGCATGCAGCCCTTCAGCAAGATGAAGTTACCATAAAATGGCCGAATGATCTGATATGGCAAAATAAAAAACTCGCGGGTATCTTGATTGAACTCGCCAACGAACGCCACGGTGCCACAGAGGTTATTATAGGCATAGGCTTAAACGTGAACACATGCACAAACAACAACACCCCCATCGACCAGCCTTGGTGCGCCTTACGCGATATCATTCAACAAGAAACCGATCGCAATCCATTGCTTGCACGGCTTATCATGCAGCTAGACACTTACCTTCGGGGTTTTTCAGAACAGGGATTTGAAGCTTACCAAGCCTCATGGCAAACGCACGACCATCTGCGCGGTCGCCGCATCACCGTATCAACGCCCCAAGGAACACGCACAGGTCATGCCGAAGGCATTGATAACAGAGGATATTTGCAACTTGTCGATGAACACGGTGTGAAACATACGCTATCATCTGGAGATACATCTTTGGCCCAGAAGAGCTTCTAGGCCGATAAGAACGCACAGCTTACAGCGGCTGAATTACGCATTTCCTACGTTATCATCAGCTTCTTCTTGACCATCTAACGCTTCGTTACTGCTACCACCCTTTTCTTGCTGGATGCGCAAATAAATTTCTTCGCGGTGAACCGAAACATCTTTAGGTGCATTAATACCTAAACGAACTTGATTTCCTTTTACGCCTAACACGGTGATATTAACATCGTCCCCGATAATTAATGTCTCGCCGATGCGTCGAGTTAAAATTAACATGTTGATGATCTCCCTCATCTAACGGATCACTTTGCCCCTATGTATTATTATTTTTAAGACAAACCAACCTTAATAAAAACAAAAAATTACTTACTTAGCTTAATTGTACTACATTATGCTTAAGAAAACCTTAAAATTAACTGATTATTTTACACAGCCCGCCCTGCCTTAAGCGTAAACGCTAATAATATCAAAGGGATATAGGCCACAATCACCCCCCAAAAACCTTGTAAATAACCCAAGGCAACACATCCCGCGATGGGAAAAAGCCACAAAATATTAATCAAAAGCACACCGAGCGTCACCCAATCATGGCGCCCAACGCGACGCGAAGCATGTTGATAAGCATGGGTCGCATGCGCCTGATAAATTTTTTCGCGGTACACGCAACGCCACATGAGCGTAACGCTTGCATCCACTATAAACACGCCCAAAAGTATCAGCCAGCTCCAAAAAAATGCCGGGTTGACGTGGGCTGCCTGAATCGATAACACACCAAAAATAAACCCCAAAAACCCACTCCCCGCGTCCCCCATAAAAATACGCGCGACCGGAAAGTTCCAACATAAAAATCCCAGAGCACCGGCGGCTAAAATCAACGGCACAACCAACAAGCCTAAATCTCCCGTTAACCCATACAAAATCGCCATACCAACACAAACACTTAACGCCTCAATACCGGCAAGCCCATCGATGCCATCCATGAAATTATATAAATTCAATAACCAAACTAAATAAAACAGTGCCAAGCCGTAACTCAGCACACCTGGGTTAAGTGCCCAACCCAAAACATCAAGCGGCGGCAAGCCTCTCACCCAATACAGTGCCGCTACCGCGGCCACCGCATGACCCAACAAACGCCAAGCCGTACCCACATGACCGTGATCGTCCAAAAAGCCAAGGCTCGCAATAAACACGCCCCCACAGACCAACGCAAGGCTGCCACTCGGGACAAGAAAACCAAGATAGCCCAAATAAGGCACGACCAAGAGCACCGCCGCAACAAAGCCTAGTCCACCCCCACGCGGCGTAGGTTCGGTATGCGCGCTTCGGCTATTAGGAACGTCTAACACATGCTTGGCTAATGCGTAACGGCGTAATCCCCACGTTAAGACCCAGGTTAAAATAAACACCGCCAACAACAAAAAGGCCATATTGAGCGCCACAGAATCTCCAAATCTTAGAATAACAAAAATACGTGCGTATCATGAGGTTTTTCTACGAAAGGGTCAATCAAATACATCGCAATCTAAAAAATTTTTGACTAAAAAATAAAAAAGCGGCTTTAAAAAACCGCTCAGTAAATCATACCGTGTCGTTACTTATCTTCTGTCGTTACTTATTTTTTTACAGCTTCTTTTTTTGTCTGTGTTTTCGTTGTTGCTTTAGTTTTGGGTTTACTTTCGACCTCACATTCTCCGGCCATATAATCATGTCCATGAGCATGACAGCATGGGCATTTTGCCACATTATGCCGACACAGCATAACCCCCACAAAAAACATCCCTAAAATGCCTAAGCCGTTCATGGTGAGCAACGTCAAGATGGTTGCAATCACAATAAATACAGCACCTATCACACCGGTACAACATTTCACATCACCATCACATTTTTTTATATTGAAACGTTTCATTGCACTCTCCCTCCTGAGGATAAATAACCATTAAGATTATTGCACTACTACTTCAAGATTAGACTAATAAAATAAAAATTCAATCATAGCGAATTTTTATTTTCCTCGCCGTCACTGGGCTCAGATGTGTCATCATCAGGACGTAATACGGCGTAAGCTTTTTTTAAATCCTTCGCATACCCTGAAATTTTATTTTCAACAATATCTTGTATTTCTGCCTCAGGACTTTCTGATTTTAAATGCCATCGACGCCCTTCCAATGCACTGGGTATACCACAACCTGCTCCACTTAACGCCAAGGGTAAAAGAAAAAATAACGACGCACCCAAGCTTGGCCCTGCGAGCGCTAATGCCACAACAACAGCGCCCACAATGGCCAACGTGGTAATTAACCCCATGATGGCGTGTTGTCCTGCTTTTTTATACGCGAGTTTAGCCTTGAATTTATCCATATTTACAGCGCGCCTACCCACCTCACCCGTGTCAAACAAGGCCTGGAACACGTCGCTCTGATTCATCACGCGATAAACCACCTCATCAGACCTGTTTAAAAAAAAAATAGCTTCTTCTGCTGTTATTTCACCCTGATCATAATCATATCGTACTTGTGCTGTAATTTTTTGAACCGTCTCCACAAAACTGCGTTCGAGTGCTCGCGTATCCTCCAGGGCTTGTTCGTCTCCTGCTGCATTGCTACGAAGCTTCTCGAATAGGACCAAAGATTTCTTCAAGGCATTATTAACCTGAGCTATCGCGCGCGAAACAGCTGCATTGCTTTCTTCTCGACTCGCTCCCATGATAGACCTCTAGATCAAAATAAAAACACTTATTTATTATAATTAAGCTTAGATACAATTTCTTGATTTACAACCCAACATGAAGTTCATAAAATATCGTCAAACTTCCAGCAAAATTGTTAAGACCTGCTACGCTCTTATTTATACAACTTAAGTTTACTAAGGAAAGGCCATGTTACGATTTAATCGAACCGCGCTATGCGTGTTGTTTTCTTCGCTTGTTTTTAACCCCTGCTTCGCCCAAGCCGTAGCAGAAACACCGGAAGCACCGCCCTCACGAGAAATAGCCATCACCCTCGACGACCTTCCGTTTGTTGGCTCCGCGAACAATAAACCTGCCGCACTTCAACGTGAACACGATCGTTTCATGAAAATTCTGGATACATTGGTTGAAAACCAAGTGCCAGCAACAGGCTTTGTGATTGCAGGTTCCATCGAACCAGGCCAGTGGGAATTATTGCAAGCGTTTCATGATGCGGGCTTTACCATCGGTAACCACACCTATTCACACTTAAATTTAAACCAGACCAGCAGTGAAAAATACATCGATAATGTCGCCCATGCCGACAAAGTACTCATCCCGCTGATGTCGCATCCGCGCTATTTTAGATACCCCTATTTGGCCGAAGGACATGGTGATAAAAAAGCCGAGGTACAAAACTATCTCGCAACCCATGATTATATTGTGGCGCCGGTGACCATCGACACCAAAGACTTTCAATTTAACGAACAACTCTATCGTGTTGCTTATCGCGCACGCCCCAAATATCTACCGCAATTAAAAAATCGCTACCTTGCCTACATCTGGAAACAAACGCTACGAGCAGAAAAGCTGGCCAACGGCAAACCTTCGAAACAAATTTTATTATTGCATGCAAACTTACTCAATAGCCATTTTTTGAGTGATATTATTAGCATGTACCGTGAGCACGGCTATCGCTTTATTAGTTTAAGTGAGGCGCTAGAAAAACCCACGCAAGATAACGCCACAGCCCCTTCTGATGTTTAGTCTGGGGCTTTGCAAAACCACATGCCAGCAAGACATGTTTACATCATCAAACCTTCTAAAAAACGCTCGGCACGTACAACCTTAATCGCATCAACCATGCGATCATTGCGTAGTTGATAAACAAGCTGGATGGCTGGATAGTGATATCGTTGATGAAAAGCATGCAGTGATTTACTGATGGTTTGGTCAGCATATTTTACTTCGATGATTTGCTCTACCATCTGATCTTTAACCAAAGCAAAATCTACTTCCTGCCCATCTTTAGTTCTAAGATAATATAAAGCAGCATCTTCTGCCAAATAATCAACTTTTGCATACACATGTTTGAGTAAGCACACCGCAACCAAATTTTCTAAGCGCGCACCTTCGTCACCGTTCACAAGACCTGAGTCAAAAAAATAAATTTTGGGTTCTTTCAGTAAGCTGCGTGCTATATTTTTTGAATAGGGCGTCACACGAAAAACAATAAATAACGCTTCTAAAATTTCGATGTATCGTTTAACCGTACCATGAGACACAGCAGCGTCTCGCGCAAGTGATTGATAAGAAACCGGCGAACCCACTTGACAACGCAGTAAATCAAAAATAACGCGCATCGCCTTTAAATTATGCACAACATCAAAATCAAACACATCCGTCGAAAGCATGCTGTTACTGTATTGCATGCGCCAACGATTTGCTTCAATCAAATTTTCGGCCAAATAGGGCTCAGGAAAGCCCCCTCGAACCATTAAAGCATCCATATCGATCGGCTGACCAAGCTGCTTTAATTCAGAGGGTGATAACGGAAGCAATCGATGTAAAAAATAACGCCCTGCTAGTGAGTCACCCACGTTATTAAAAATATCCAAACGCGCACTACCCGTCACAAGAATAGACACATGCTCAGGTTTGGTGTCATAAAAACCTTTCAGATAATTTTTCCACTCAGGCATTTTATGCAATTCATCAAGCACCAACAGATCAACATCATCAAGCCACGACAAGGATTGAATTATTTTTCTATCATCTAAATTATCAAAGTTTAAATACAATGCATTTTTATATTCTTCAGCAATAAGCTTCGCGACAAATGTTTTACCCACTTGCCTCGGGCCTGCTAACAACACCATTTTTTTTGATAAGTCGCTGATAATACGACTGTCTTGTATTCTTTTCATAACGACTATATTAGACCCAAATCGAAAATAGTCAAGACTATATTTGATTTGGGTAAAAAATAGTCGGGGATACACCATGTGTAATCACGAAAAATCAGATAGAATGCCTTCTTTCTAACCTACCCGTCTCATCTGATGTTTCTTCTGGCTCACGACGCTGCTGCTTTGCAAACACACTAGGCTGAACACGCAGTGTAGCTTCGCGCTGCCCTGCTGCAATCTCTTTGTCTACCGCCTGTATCGATGCTTGCACCCGGAGTTGCAGTCCAAACAAAACGTTATTGACGGAGTCTGGTAAATCCGTACGGTAACGCTTTAACTTATTTATTTTTTGATCCAATGCATGAAGCATGTCTAAATGCTCTTGTGACGATGAAGGCACTTCAGTCTGAAAGCTCGCTTCTTCAGGTATGCTCGAGGTTTTCAAGAATGCACCTCCGCCCGCTTTAGCTGTAGAAGATGATGCGGGTTCAGCAACATCGGTTTCAGCCGGTACGGTCATAGGCCAGCCCTCCTTCCCTGCAGCCGCCAACAACTGTTGTTGAAACACATCAAAAGCGCGCTCTTTTTTGGTCAATATGGCGAGCAAGTTGATCATCTCCTGACAGATTGCGATCATTTCTTGTTTTAGCTGCACTTGACCCGCATCAAGTCCTTTTTCCGCGACAGGTTTCGCTCGACGTGGTATGGGTTTAATTATATTGCGATCTGGCACCATAATCTCCTCAAAAATATTCTACATATATTTATTCTTGAGCTGAATCATACACGATCAAAAGCTAAATGTACACTTTTAAATCATGTCACGCCTCGCTCAAGAAGTTTGTTATACTTTCGCTGAATAACATTATACGGACAAGCTATGCGAGAGATTATTTTTGAATGGGCGGTTGTAGGAGCAGGCCCTGCGGGTATTGCCGCGGTAGGCAAACTGCTTGACCAGGGCATTCATCCTAAAAAAATTGCTTGGATTGATCCCGAATTCAACGTAGGTGATTTTGGTACACGATGGCAGCACGTTTCAAGCAACACACGCGTAGGCTTATTTATTAAATTTTTCGAACGTTGTGAATCGTTTAAATACAATACCGCACCTGATTTTGAAATTAATCATACCCACCCTGACCACACCTGCTGTTTGGCGCTTGCAGCCAAGCCGTTGCAATGGATAACCGCACATTTAAAACAGACGGTGCATAGTATACAAGACACGGTACAGCACTTAAAATTATATAATAGATGCTGGCATCTTCAACTTGAGCATCAAATCCTGCAAGCAAACCAGGTGATTTTAGCCACAGGATCCGAACCTAAATCTTTGGCTTTTCCTGGAATACAAGAAATACCCTTAAGTTTAGCACTCGATCCCAATCACCTCGCCTCCATCGGTCATACAAACGATACCGTGGCGGTTTTTGGTTCATCTCACTCTGCGGTGTTAATTATTAAAACATTATTAGAGCAATGTAATATCAAACACGTGATTAATTTTTATTTGTCCCCATTACGCTATGCTGTGTATCTTGACGATTGGATTTTATTTGATGACACCGGCCTTAAAGGCAATACGGCGACTTGGGCACGTGAGCATCTGGATGGAAGATTACCCGATAAACTCACACGGCTTATTTCAAACGAAGAACATATTCGGGAACATTTACCGCAATGCAGTCACGCGATTTATGCCACTGGCTTTCAAAAGCGTTTAATACCCATCGAAGGCATACACCGCTTAGAGTATAACGATCGCAGTGGCATTATCGCACCCGGTTTATTTGGTTTGGGCATTGCTTTTCCTGAAGCCAAAGTCGATCGCTTTGGGACCCTAGAGCATCGCGTCGGACTCTGGAAGTTTATGGATTACCTTGAGCGTGTTTTACCCGTTTGGTTGAAGTATGGCTGCTAAATCACACGATAGCGGCAGCCTATTTAATTCCGCCGAAATCTTTTAGAAATCTTTTGAATTGTATGATACTAACCTACGCAAATTTTGGTGTTAATGCATATACTTATTGTATATTAATAAACCTTAGTGGCTGCAATGAAAGATTTTCACCCCAAAATTGACCCAAAAGATGTTCAGGATGATGGTTTCCTCTTGAATGAGGCTGAGCGTTCACGCGTTCGTGAAATACAAACGCATATTAAAAAATTTCAAGATGAAGCACGACCTCATTTACAAGCGTTATCGACTGCGACGTTAGCTGAAGCCGAAGCACAAGCGTTATGCGATCTTGCTCATAATCCCGCAGATAAAATCATGGAATTATCCATCAGCCCAATACAACATGTGGTTGAGTATAGAGCGAATGTGTTAGCAAAACTTGAAGATTTGAAGTCAATGTTTAAAGACGATGATGTTAAGCATTTTTTAGATGACCTAAAAAGCAAACTTGAGAACATACCCATCCCCGATCAAAACGATGCACGCGATGAATTAAACATGCAATATGATGAGCTGATTGACGATATGGTTTCAAATCTAGGCATGGAGCTGGTTGATCCGAATTTAGTCGCAACGGCCAGTAATACGCAAACTACGCAGATGGATTTAAAAAACGCTGCTGAGCAAGCATTAGAGGCGATTCGCCTTAAAATTCAAGGCTATCAATCAGAAAATAAGCTTGATTTTGATTTAGATCACGATTTTAATTTGACCAAAATTTCTAAACGTTCAGAAGGTCTTAATTTTTCGGTCATTTTTGCTCAAAAAAACAATCAAGAACACGAAGCTTACGCTTTATATCGAGGCAAAGAAAAAATATTAGGTCAAGGTGGGTTCGGTACCGTGAAATTTTGTCAGCATTTAGAAACAGGTGAATGGCAAGCCGTCAAAATCATACAGGCGTTTGCTAAATCAGATTCAAAATTTGAAAATGAGGTACTCGATACGCTCGAACGTTATCATGGGGACGCTCTGCGAGGAGGAAAGTATTATGCGCTACAAACGCTCTTGCCAGGCGTTGAGCTCAAAAAACATCTTGATGAAGGCGTAAGTCCCGATATTGCCTCACGCCTGGAAATAGCAAAACAAGCCGCTTCTTTACTGGACAAGTTTCATGCTAAATTTTTACACCGTGATATCAAACCTGAAAATTTCATTTGGGATGAAGGCACCAAAACACTTTCGTTATGTGATTTTGGATTATCATGTGGCTTAGGCCAAGAAGAAACCTCAGCATTTGGATCGGACGGTTTTATCGCGCCTGAAATTGACAACGCCCCCCCAGGACAGCCTGTGCCTTATTCTGAAAAATCGGATATTTATGCTTTAGGAAAAACATTTGATGCATTATTTAAAGGAGTAGATGATGTACCTGATGAGATTCAAGCTTTAATTGCAAACATGACTCAAGCATGTCCTGAAAAACGTGCTGGGGACCTAAAGCAAATACAAGCGGTGTGTGAGGACGTTTTAAATAATATTCCGAGCCCTAAGGGCCAACATATTTAGTGCAAAGCGTACCAAGAAAAATAAAATTAAACTTTAAATAATTAAATAAGGACTGACAAGATGATAGACCTGGGCGATAAAATCCCTTCAATGCAATTTAAAGCAACCAACGGTTTAACCACGACTTTTGAACATTATCGAGGTGACTGGATCGTGCTTTATTTTTATCCGAAAGATGCGACCCCAGGCTGCACCACAGAAGGCTGTGATTTTCGTGATAACGAAAAAGCTTTCTCGCTCATGAATGCCACAATTTTTGGTATTTCACGTGACACCCTCGCGTCACATGAAAAATTTAAAGAAAAACAAAATTTTCCCTTTGAGCTCATCAGTGATCCCGATGAAACACTTTGTGAAGCATTCGACGTGATGCGTATGAAATCTATGTACGGCAAACAAGTAAGAGGCATTGAGCGCAGTACTTTTTTGATTGATCCCGACGGAATGATACGTCACATCTGGAGAAAAGTGCGCGTCAAAGATCATGTGGCTGATGTCTTACGCGTGCTAACTTCATTGCAAGCATGATAAAAATCAGTAGAAACATCGCCTCTACGGTTTTTTAACATAGGCCGATATTGATTTATTTTTAACTAAACCCTACACTAAAATCTCGCTTTAACTTATATGGATATACTAATCATGAACTTACTCGAAGCAATTCAAGCTGCAAATTTTACACCACCCGTTAACATAGAAGTAGGCGTAAACATTCCATTATCAAAACACAGCAGCAGCAATTCACTAACTTCTGACGATTTAAAGATTAACCCACCCTTACCTGATCAGTTCGATGCTTTCTTACCTGATCTCCAAGAGCAAGACGGAACCCCACCATGGATTAATAGACAAGATTCAGGCACAGATACAGATGAATCAGATGAAACAGATGATGTACAAGCATTGGCAAGGCAAGAAGAGGCCCGTAGAAGCATTCAAGCTCATTTGGATGAATTACAGACTGCATTATCTGTAGGCTTAGATCAAAGCACGTATGAAAAAATTCAAGAACCCATGAATACATTCTTCACACTTGCTACATCTTTAGCGCTTAACGCTGATCGCACGGCAGAAGATATGAGCTTATTTAAAAAGCAGGTGAAAACTGAAGTTATTCCAAAAGCCGAAGCGGCATTACTTGAACATGAGTCTTATTTTAGCTTCTTTTGTCGCAAGATCATGGATGCACTGCATGCGCTGTTGAATGTGTTAACGCCGGTATTCCCTAGCACAAAAAATTCGTTTTTTCAGACAGCTCCGTCACGTGTTGCCGAAAAATTTGAAGCATCTCAACAGGCTATTTCTACAGCCTATGGTGCTTAAATTGGCTTAACCTTGCTTGACCTTTTCTCCCACCTAACAACTCAATCGTTTGAGTGGGAGCTTTTATTTATTCATCAACGCCGTATAATAGCAACATTCTTGCTGTGTTCTGGATAGGACCCATCTCATGACCAAAGCCGTTCAATTTGAAAAATCAATTGCCGCACTCGAGCAAGTCGTCACCGCTCTGGAAAAAGGCGATTTATCGTTAGACAACGCCCTCAAAGCATTTGAAAAAGGCATTGGTCTCACGCGAACTTGCCAAACGCTATTAACGGACGCTGAACAAAAAGTTGAGCAACTTCTTAATCAAACACCTCCTGATGAGAGCAGCACGGATGCCTAACACAGCTTATATCATACGTCATGAACAATACTTGCGAAACTTACTTGAGACCACCCCCATTCCGGCACCGGCTATTCGAGATGCCATGCTCTACGCCCTCTTTCCAGGAGGAAAGCGTGTACGTCCGTTACTTGTTTATCTATCAGGTGAACTCCTCGGTGTACCGCTTGCCACGTTAGATGTGATTGCTGTGGCGATTGAGCTTGTTCATGCTTATTCGTTGGTGCATGACGACTTACCGGCGATGGATGACGATGATATGCGTCGTGGAAAGCCCAGTTGTCACCGAGCCTTTGATGAGGCCACGGCTATTTTAGTCGGTGATGGATTGCAAGCACTGGCCATCGATGTATTACTCAAACAGCTCCCACAAACACTCCCCCTACCCAATGTATTGGATGTGACACATGAGCTGGTGAAAGCCTGCGGTCCCGCAGGCATGGTCAGCGGGCAAAGTTTAGATCTCTCTGAACTTGCACGTCCGGATATTACCGAACAAAAACTGGCTATAATTCATGACTTAAAAACCGGTCGCTTAATGCTCGCTTGCATGAACATGACGTTAGCTGCCGCCGAACCCACGGCTGAGACCACGCTTGCACTACGTCAATTTGCCACACACTTAGGCCTTGCCTTTCAAATGCAAGACGATTATTTAGATAGTTATCATGCACAAAGTTTGGGTAAAGGCCGTGCCTCCGACCAAGCCAATCATAAAACAACGTTTGCAACCTACTACACCGAAGAAGCATTAAGAAAAGCAATACAAACGCACTTTCAAAAAACAGAACAAGCACTTTCGATTTTTTGTGAGCGTGCAGCGCCCCTGACCCAACTTTTACATGATTTACTTGAGCGATCACATCATTTTATTTTACATGAACAAAAATAAGCGACAAACAAGCGTATGATAAGTCCAACAACCCTCGGAAATTTTACGCTTAACTTAGCTTTTGTGCTGTATCTCATTGTTTATCTGCCTCAGATACGGCATAACACGCATAAGCATCATTTAGCTGAATTAAGCGTGAGTTTGCACATGATCATCATGACAAGCTTTGCCTTGGATTTACTCTACGCTTTATTCAAGCCCCTACCCTGGCAGTACCGCGCAGTATCCATTGCGGCCCTCTGCACGCTCTCGATACAGCAATTTCAACTCATGCGCTTTGCACAAGAGCGCGGCCAAGTTAAATTGCTTGCTGTGTTATGTCTTTTTTCGTTAAGTTTAATAGGTATCTTGATGCTCTTAGGCGTTTTTTATTTTGAAGCCATGGCTCATTCACGTGATACCGTCCTTTTCGTTGGCTGGATTTCTCGGCTGGGCTTTTTAAGTTATGTTGCACCGCAAATCATAAAAAATTATCGTCTTCATTCCGCCAAGGCCTTGAGCACCACGTTTCTCACCATCAGCTTATTTCTCTCGTTACTTGATCTCACCTCCGCTTGGTGTCTTAACTGGGGATGGCCCAATCAATTAGGCACACCACTCACGATATCCCTCACGCTCACGCTACTTTGGCAAAAAAAGCGTTATGCCTGAAAATAAAACGCTTTTTTTTAATTAAATCAAAAAATACCCTTGACAATCCAGGCCAACATCTCGTAAACTTGCGTTCGGAATTTGGGGTTATAGCTCAGTTGGTAGAGCGATTGCATGGCATGCAATAGGTCGGCGGTTCGATTCCGCCTAACTCCACCAGCATCAGCAATTTGTGCTGGTGCTGACTAAATTTCACACTGGGTCCCCATCGTCTAGAGGCCTAGGACACCGCCCTTTCACGGCGATAACAGGGGTTCGACTCCCCTTGGGGACGCCACCATAACCCATCGGTTATGGTGCATCATCAGCACACATACTTACAAACGCTCAAATATCGTTCTCGTATTAAAACCAAACAAACGCTCATGCATACGATACGCATATTCATCCGTCATATTTGCAATAATATCGCAGACCACACGTTTTCCAGCAGCTTCATCTTCCGCTTCTTCAAAACGAATGCGATCTTTCAAACTTAACAACCCCATCGGATTCGAACTCAACGCATCAAATAAACGCAACACCACCGTTTGTCCTCCGTATTCGAACGTACGCGACTCTTGTGAGTCAATCACATGCTTATAAATTGCTGCAATCAAGGCATGAATTAATGCCTTAGCTTCAGGACGCAACATCGCATTATATTTTAATACATCACATTCAAAAGCTTCGTTACTTATTTGAATGGTTGTGGCGGTCACAAAGAAATTAACCATTTCACCTATTGCCTGCTTTCTTATATGAAGCGCATCATCAAACAACGCATCCAATAACGGTAGCGAACGCTTAGTTAACGAGGTCTCGGCGAGTAACGCTCTAAAATCAGACGTATCGAGTTGCGCACGTGTCATCAAACGCAATTGAATTGCATCTTCTAAATCATGCACACCGTAGGCAATATCGTCGGCAATATCCATAATCGAACAATCTAAGCTTCGGTATTTTGACGCACCATGATGATGTGCCGTCGGTTGTTTTGATAAGCTTTGAAATAGCTTACGATCGCCTTCAGTAAGCACGTGAAGCAACCAATCCACTTCAGGTTGCTCGCTCTCAAAATAAGCTTTAGGCGGCAGCCAATCGTTGACACAAATCGACGGATGTCGCACTTCTGACGTTACAGGCATTTGGGTCGCAACCACCCAATCACGGCTTACAGGATATTTTAAAATACCCAGCAGTGCTCGTCGGGTCAGATCCAACCCAAACGCACCGTAACTGTTTTCTAGCTTCGTCAGCAAGCGAAGCGTTTGCCCGTTACCTTCAAAGCCCCCGTGGTTCCGCATCATATAATTGAGTGCAACCTCCCCCCCATGCCCAAACGGTGGATGCCCGATATCATGAAGCAAACACATGACACTGATGAGATCCTCATCCGGGAGTAAGTCAAAAAATGCTTTATTCTCAAGATTGGTTGATAAACGCCGAACCAAACTACATCCAATCGAAGAGACTTCAAGCGAGTGTGTAAGACGTGTTCGATGAAAATCACCTTCGTCAGTACCCAGAATTTGTGTTTTTCGTTGCAAACGGCGAAAAGCTGGACAATGAATCACACGCGTACGATCGCGCTCGTAAGGGCCTCGCTTATCCTGCTCTCCGCGTTGATGATTTTTTCCCGAACGACGATCGGTCCACATACATCATGCTCCTAAAAATTAAAGTTTTCTAAAGTATTGCAGATAACCTCTACAGAAAGACATAAAAAATATAAAAAAATATTATTAATTAAAGAAAAGGGCCATATCATGATAATAAAAACGAAACATATTGGACTTTTACTTTGTACAGCCACACTGTCAGCATGCGGCGTCATGAATACAAGCGGTCAAGCTGATTATTACGCCCCCTATAGTTTTGGACAGACGCAAGCCACCACAACGGCACCACTTTATCCTGATGGATATGATACCTCAGGCGGGGCTTATCGAGATGGCGCTTATCAAGACCAACCTCATGATAACGGTAATGGTGCCTACGTACCCGGATCGCGTAAAGTCGTTACCGTACCGGAAGGTTATCATGTGGGTTCAGAGCACTCACCTGCATCATTTAAAGATCGTGAAAAATCCTGGGTTGACCGTCAAAGCCCACAAAACTACACGATTGAATTGGATGATAATGAAAAAGCGTCTGAGGTTGCAGCTACATTACAAAAAGCACCCAAAGATGCACGAAAAGCAGAAATCAAATATGAACGCGGAGGAAAAAAATATTATAAAGGTGTGTATGGAACGTATCCAAGTTACGGCGCGGCACAAAAGGCACTGAATGAACTTCCTGAAGACTTAAGAAAAAATGCAGGGGTTAAAACATGGGGAAGTGTTCAAAATAAAGGGTATTAATCTAGGGTGTAACAAAAGCATGAAGGTGTTGGTTAGATTATAATGGATTGATTCGAATCAACTGACTGAATCCCATTATGGTCCTACATAACACCTTCATCCAAGACTTATTAAACCACTTCGACTTCTTCAGCCTGTGGTCCTTTTTGGCCTTTTCCTGCTTTGAACATAACGCTTTGACCTTCGGTCAGTGTTTTAAATCCACCACCTTGGATTGCGCTGAAATGCACAAAATAATCTGTTCCTTCACTTTCAATGAAACCAAAACCTTTACCTTCATTGAACCACTTTACTGTTCCACTTACTTTATCTGTCATGTTAATTTCCTCAATGTATACCGGAGCTATTCTAACACTTCTAGGAATATATTCTAGTCAAATGCAGTAAATAATTTTTTTTATGCGTTTAAAGCAAAAATCACGGTCCACTTCACCAATCCTGGTGTTTCTGTACGGTCCATATTAAACGTTTTAACCGTGATCGTATATTTTTTACTCATTGAAGCAAGCCAAGCTAAACAAGCATGGTAAGGCACGTGTTCAAACGAAACCTGTAATTCAGCGTCGCTCAGCTGCTCTAATTGATAAGCAAATCCAGCAAAAGAAGCCGCTTTCAATTGCCGAGACAATACGGCCAGCGCTTTGGATTTATCAAGCACCGTGGTACCGGTGTGTTTCGATGATAATTGTGTCTCAGCTTGTTTTATCCAAGCCAAGGTTTCTTTTTTTTCAGATAAACGTTGTGTGTTCACCATCACTGCGTTATCCAACGAAGCATACGCTGCATAGGCAAGATACAAACCAAGGCACACAGCCCCCCAAAACAATAACAAACGCTCGCGATGATTGAGTTGCTGCCATGCTTGCAATAAGCGCGCTTGCATAACACGCATGACCTCTAAGGCTTGCAAGGCTTTCATAAACGCAGCTCCAATGTTGCTATCACTTGATTATCACGTGTTCTTGCTTGTGTTTGTTTGACGTGCACATCTGATTTTTTAAGTCGTTGCTCGAACGCTTCCAACACTGAAAAATCGGGAGCCATGAGACTCACCCAAAGTGTTTCATCACGAAAACGAATATTTTCGATATCCAATGGATTGGATTCAGCTACGTTTGCAAAAGCATCAAACAACAACCAAAAAGCATCATGTGATGCACCACCTGTTTGATTTAATAAACGCTCAATACGAAAACGAGGGCTAATAACCTGCTTTGCTTCAGGAAAAAACACGTGGTAATGCTGTGCAATTTGCGCATCAAGTGCCTCTTGCTTTGTGTGCAACCGATGCAAAGTCAAGGCATGTATACCCAGCACACTTAAAAACCAAGTCAACAGCAACAC
The DNA here is from genome assembly GCA_009995425.1 of Legionella sp. GTDB lineage: Bacteria > Pseudomonadota > Gammaproteobacteria > Legionellales > Legionellaceae > JAALKW01. The sequence continues at coordinate 53,201 of JAACPN010000006.1, forward strand.
CCCACAAAGCCCATACCATCGCAAACCTTGCTTATCCTGCACGCGATGCTGAAAAGTTCCTTGACACAAGTTAATATAACGCTCAGTTAATAAGCGTTTTGCAACAAATAAGCGATACGATCCTTCGTGCACATCAAGCTTAAGCTGCTTTAAAGACGTTGCGCTATCATCAAACACCCATCCTGCGCGCGCGTCTGGGTAAGTTTGCACATACGATGCTGCAAGCAAGGGACTTAATGCCCCAAGAACCCCATCGTGATGAACCAATAAATCAGTTGACGTTGCGCATGCCTCGCCTGGAAGCAACGCAAACCAATCCAGTGTTATCTCATCAAACACGAGCTCTAAAGCTTTAAGCTCATGCATCCAAGCGCGCAAACGTAATCGATTAATCACCACCACACGATACGTGTTATTTAGGCGTGTATCGCTATCAAACGCCACATGAAGCTCACCTACAGGCGCCGCAAGTTCTTCTTCAAGCGCATAAGGAATGGCCTCACGTGCTTTACGTGAACTCAGTTTGGGAAGCTCCAAACGATGAAGGCTCACCACCGATGCAGGCAATACCACAACCGTCTGATGCCCTCGTTGCATGTTTTGGATTTCTTCGACCGTATACGATGCAAGTGGAAGATCCACTTCACCGGCATCATCAAGTCGAACAGCCCAAAAGCTCTCAACTTGGGCTGCACGTGTATCTGCGGTATCAACAAATAAAAAACATGTCGCCACAAAAGCATCCTATGAGTAAGTTAAGCCTGAGTTTGTTTTTTATGCTTCGCATCCCAACGCTGCTGCAATTGTTCTGATAATAGATGCACAACAAGCGCATACTGCGGACTGGTGTTATAACGTGTAATCACATAAAAATTAGGGTAAGCAAGCCAATAAGCATAAGCATCCCCATGGGTGTTCAGCTCAATCAACCCGGCTTTTTCAGGTGGTTTTTTTAACGGCGTGACCGGCGTTACACCGGATTGAAGTAACTGTTTGTAAGCATAATCAGGGCTTCGGCTGTTGGTTTTCAAGGCTTTATATTTCGCACCTTTCACTAAGGCTGGATCCGTCACTTCACCGTTGGTCTGCCAACCATGCCGTTTAAAATAGTTTGCAACACTAAAAATCACATCTTTCTTTTCGTTGATTAAATCAGGATGGTTTTTGCCTGCAAAATCGACCGCATACACACGATAATTACTTGGCATAAACTGCGGTTGTCCTATAGCACCGGCATAAGAACCAACATAATGCGTTACGGGCACACCTTGCTCTCGGCATAGCAACAAATATTCTTCTAACTCTCGTGTAAAATAGGATGCGCGTTTCGGATAATAAAATGCAAGCGTACTCACGGCATCCAACACACGATATGTGCCTTGGTATTGTCCATACTTGGTTTCAACACCTAAAATTGACACAATCACAGACGCTGGCACACCAAATTTTTTCTCAGCTTCAGCCAAGGTGTCTTGATTATCTTGCCAAAAGTCTAAGCCTCCTTGGAGACGTTCAGGCGTTAAAAAAAGGGTGCTGTACTTATCCCAGCTTTTCTTTTCGTAGGGGCGTTCCATCAGTTCAATAATACGGGGTTGAAATTTGACCTGCTTTAACGCCGAAACAACATCACTTCGCTTAAAATGATGTTTATCCACCATAAGTTGAATAAAGGCTTCGGCATCTTTTTTCTTGACGAGCTCCGCATCAGCAAAAGAAAATCCAGCATAACACACGACTGAAATAACTATCACAAGACGAGCAAATTGCTTCATCATAAATACATCTCCCAAAAATTAAATCTCCATTCACGGTATTCACTCAGCATACTAAGTATTTTTCATAACTTCACCTAAAAATTCGTTTGATAACCTATAACCGATAAAGTCAATCCCCATGCGTTCCTATCTTCTTCACGATTGACGTCGAGATCTTCATTCGTCTTGATGTAAATCATTTGTCCTAACAAATACAACAAAGCAGCACCAATAGAAGCCATCACAACAAATTGAATAACAGGCATGGAGCACACGAAAGCACCTGCAGCTGCAGCTGGAATCGAGCTCACACATTCGACAGGAAATATCATGGACGTATCGCCTACAGCAAACCCAACGCCTAATTGCAAAGCTAAACCTAGAGGCCAAAGCATCGCCCCACCTAGGCAACATACCCCTATGGTCGTTGCTAAGCTTGCTCCACCAGCGGCTCCAGCAAAAAAACCCAAAGCGCCCGTGACGGTTGATGTTACCGGTAAAACAGACATATCAACTCCTCTGTCCGTAAAAAATGCATTATTCTAGCGCATCTTACTTATCAAGTCAGGCTTAAAGTTAAGATGCATCTTCTACTATCTGAACGTTAAAAAATAAGCTAAAATAACTGCATTTATAGATGAGTATTGTGTGTGACCGACCTAACTTTAATTCGTAACTTTTCGATTATTGCCCACATCGACCACGGTAAATCTACCCTTGCCGATCGATTCATTCAAGTATGTGGCGGCCTATCCGAGCGTGAAATGAGCTCACAAGTGTTGGATTCGATGGATATCGAACGTGAGCGCGGTATTACCATTAAAGCGCAAAGCGTCTCGTTGAATTACACAGCGACAGATGGCAAAACCTATTTACTTAATTTTATTGATACGCCAGGACACGTTGATTTTAGCTACGAAGTCTCACGATCGCTTGCCGCATGTGAAGGTGCACTTTTAGTCGTTGATGCAGGCCAAGGGGTCGAAGCTCAAACCGTCGCCGTGTGTTACACCGCAATCGAGCAATCACTCGAAGTGCTGCCTATTTTAAATAAAATTGATCTACCTCAGGCCGATCCAGACGCCGTTTGCGCCGAAATTGAAGATATTATCGGTATTGATGCGACCGGTGCCATTCATGTGAGTGCAAAAACAGGTCTAGGAATACAAGATGCATTAGAAGCCTTGGTCAAGCATATTCCAGCACCCCAAGGCGATGTTAATGCACCGCTTCAAGCGCTGATTATTGACTCATGGTTTGACCCCTATTTAGGGGTTGTCTCGTTGGTTCGTATTGTCAACGGCACCCTAAATAAAGGCCAAAAAATGCGTGTCATGTCGACCGGACGCAGTCATGAAGTCGACCAAGTTGGCATTTTTACGCCCAAACGTACACCAACAGGTACGCTGCACGCCGGTGAAGTGGGTTACGTTGTTGCAGGCATCAAAGAAATTCTAGGGGCCCCTGTTGGCGATACCCTCACCCTTGAAAAAAATCCAGCGAGCGCGCCCCTTCCTGGTTTTCAACGTGTAAAACCGCAAGTTTATGCGGGTCTTTTTCCCATTCAAGCCGAAGATTTTGAAGCCTTTCGTGACGCTTTAGCAAAACTGAGCTTAAACGATGCGTCACTTTTTTATGAGCCTGAATCATCGGATGCACTGGGTTTTGGTTTTCGCTGTGGTTTTCTTGGTATGTTACATATGGAAATTATCCAAGAACGCCTTGAGCGCGAATACGACTTAGATCTTATTTCGACAGCTCCTACCGTTATTTATCAAATACACACCACCAAAGGTGAAATCTTGATGATTGATAACCCATCACGACTTCCACCCGCTCAGTACATCGATAAACTCATGGAGCCGATTGTACGTGCCAATATTTTAGTTCCTCAGGAATATTTAGGTCCGATTATTACCCTATGTGTTGAGCGACGCGGTGTTCAGATCAACATGACCTACAGTGGTCGACAAATCTCACTCACCTATGATTTACCGATGAGTGAAGTGGTCTCCGACTTTTTTGACCGCATTAAATCTGCTAGCCGTGGATACGCTTCGTTAGATTATAATTTTATACGCTTCGAAGAGGCAAAACTTGTACGTATGGACGTGCTCATCAACAGTGAACCGGTCGATGCATTGGCACTGATTGTTCATCGTGACAACGCACAGGCTCGTGGGCGTAGCTTAACCGAGCGTATGCGTGAAGTGATCCCACGTCAACAATTTGATGTGGCCATTCAAGCGGCTATTGGTGGACAAATTATCGCGCGCCAATCCGTGAAAGCCTTGCGCAAAAATGTCACGGCTAAATGCTACGGTGGTGATATCTCACGTAAGAAAAAACTGCTTGAAAAACAAAAAGCCGGTAAAAAACGCATGAAGCAAATTGGGCATGTGGAAGTACCGCAAGCGGCATTCATGGCCGTGTTCCGTGATGAACGAAAAAAATAGCACACATAAATATAGGAGTTGTTTTATATGAACTTTACGTTGTTGCTGGTTGCTTTATCAACTTTAAGTGGATTGATTGTTCTTCTTGATAAGCTTATATGGCGAAAAAATCGTCCTGAGACACAAAAAGAGCCGGTCATCATTGAGCATGCCCGTGCTTTTTTCCCTGTGTTTCTCGCTGTACTTGCTCTACGCTCGTTTATTATTGAGCCTTTCCGTATACCTTCAGGTTCACTTGAGCCAACATTAAATGTCGGCGACTTTGTCGCGGTCAATAAATTTGCTTACGGCGTACGTTTACCTTTATTAGAAAACAAAATAATTCAAGTCGGCTCACCTAAAACCGGACAAATTGCTGTGTTTCGCTGGCCACCCGATCCATCCTTTGATTATATTAAGCGTGTTATTGGCGTTCCTGGCGATGTTGTTTCATATCACGATAAACATCTGACGATTAATGGTAAACCTGCGAAACAAACCTTTGTAGAATACACGACCGACGAAAGTTCAGGGCAAGCGGTTGCTCGTTACACCGAAGACTTAAACGGCACCGTTCATAATATTTATATTAATCCCAACGACGCAGCCGTTGATTTTGACCTCACCGTACCGGAAGGCTCTTATTTTATGATGGGTGATAACCGGGATGACAGCGCCGACAGTCGATTTTGGGGCTTTGTTGCTGAAGAAAACTTACGTGGCCGAGCATTTTTGGTCTGGATGAGTTGGAACGGTAAAAAAGATGCGATACGATGGGAAAATATTGGTCATATCATTCATTGATACCAAGATACCAGCCATTCTTGTGAGGCGATTGATTCTATGCAAAAAAAAATTCATCAACATCTCACGAACCAACTAGGTTATACGTTTAAGTCTAAGACCTATTTAAAACAAGCACTCACCCATCGAAGTGCGGGCATACCTCATAACGAACGCCTTGAATATTTAGGGGATTCTATTTTAAATTTTGTGATATCACATGATTTATTTAAACGCTACCCTGAACTCACGGAAGGCGAGTTAAGCCGCCTGCGAGCACATCTCGTCAAAGGAACAACACTCGCCAAGATCGCAAGCGAGTTAGGGCTTGGAAAAATGCTTTATCTAGGTGCGGGCGAAATAAAAAATAACGGCGCCGAGCGAAAATCAACGTTAGCCGATGCGTTAGAAGCCCTCTTTGGCGCTGTGTTTCTCGATGCTGGATTTGAAGCGTGCGAACAGGTCATTCTGCGCGTTTTTGAAAAATCGCTGAAACAACACACGCCTGAAACCAACCAAAAAGATCCTAAAACCGCACTTCAAGAATACATGCAAGCGCAAAAAATGCAGTTGCCATGCTATACCCTGACACACACCGAAGGCCAAGATCATAATCAATTATTTTACATTACGTGCACGGCTGGTTCACTCAACCTAACAGAAAAAGGTGTCAGCAAAACACGCCGAGGAGCTGAGCAAATTGCAGCATCAGCGCTTCTTGAGAAATTAAAAAAAGTCGGTCGATAAGCCGGGTTCTGTCGCGGGCAATCATTCATCTGGAACATGCGTCACCGCATATCCTCAAGCAACCTACCCAGATCGCGCGCGAGTCACGCGTTGCGGCCTTTCAGCCACGCCGATCTCTATTTGGTCTTGCTCCGAGTGGGGTTTTCCCTGCCACGCCTGTTACCAGGACGCGCGGTGCGCTCTTACCGCACCATTTCACCCTTACTTATATTTTCAAGCGAAAACACAAGCGGTATATTTTCTGTGGCACTTTCCATAGGCTCACGCCTCCCAGGTATTACCTGGCACTCTACTCTACGGAGCCCGGACTTTCCTCCCCTTACTTACGCAAGGAGCGATTGCCTGACCGACTTCGCCCGCGATGATAACGGAATCATGCGAGCGTGTCGACCATTAAGCACGTAATAAGCACTTACTCGTCGCGTGTACCGATGAATTCTTCATCAAAATAACGCTTTAACTTCGTACGTAATGTACCACGGCTTACACCCAACACACGGGCAGCACGTGATTGATTGTAACGGGTCATTTCCATCACGGTACGGAAAAGAGGAGCTTCCACTTCTTCAATAATTAATTGATATAAGTTCAAGCTAGCATCTTTGCTGCTGGTTGTTGACAGATAAGTCTTAACGGCACGTGTTACGTGCTCAGCTAACCCATCCTGTTGAAGTCGAACTTCTTCAGATACTGCACTCATTTTTTTCTCCACAAATAAAAAACACATACATAAAAACATGCATATCAACATGTAACACTTTAAAAAAGAACGTAGGCCTCACTGAGGCAAACCAAACTTCGTGAGTTTAATACTACCATATATCTCAAAGAGTGTAAACATTGATTCAATCATAATCAGAGTTTTTTTAATCTAATTTACCGTAAAGCTCTCACCACACCCACATTGACCCGTTTGATTAGGATTATTAAACACAAATTGATAATTTAAACCTTGTTTCACATAATCCACTTCGATGCCTTGTAAAAAGGGGTAGCTTTTTTTATCCAAGCAAATTAAATAATCTTCACCAAGCGGCAAAACCATATCATCTGGACTTGGAGCATCGATATAATCAATCACATAAGACAAGCCTGAGCACCCTGTTTTTTTTACTGAAAACCGAATACCTTGGCTGCCTTCTTTTTTTGCTAAATATGCGACCACATGAGACATTGCAGCCTCGGTCAAGCGAACGGCAGGCGTTTCTTTTGAAGGGGTATAATACGACACTTCACTCATAATCAAACCTTAAAAAAAATAAACGACGATGCATCATACTGAGCATTGTACCTAAATAAAGGTTATTTGTTAATCAAATTATAAATTATTTTTTGCATTCATCGTCATTTCTTCATCACCATCTTCACGCATGCATTTAATATCGCCATCAACAGGCTCATGAATTTTTGCAAGCGGCATATCAGCATACCCCATCCAAACGTCTGCACTTCTGACCAAAAGCGATATAACATGAAGAACAACAGGTACAACGATCACAGCTAACGCAAAATTCAACGGCATGAGAGGCATGATGCAGGCAAACACAAGTCCAAGCATCGCAAGTTTAAAACAATGCTCATAAGCATAACGCATGGCAGGCCGTATCAAATAATGAACAGGTAATATCAGCGCGTAATAAGCCAGACCTCGCAACACGCTGTAAATTAAAATATTACGTACTCGGCGCGCCTCATTGTCTTGCTCTGCGTCGACCCGTTCAAATAGCGTATCATCATACCCCGCGTAATTGCGTGCATGGTCCAACGGTGAACAGGATGCCGCTTCATGCGGTGTCACGCGCAATATCGTCCAATCTTTTTTCCATACCCCTAAGCTTGAAACAAAATCATGCCCTTGTTTTTGAATAACAACCTCGGGTTTATTATCTTCATCTAAATTATCCCAACAATCCAGATCACTTTTATTCCATGCATCATACAACCCGGCTGGGTTCAGTGCATCCACACGTGATACCCGCTCACCCTGATCAATAGCTAAAAGTAAAGCAAGTGAACCACCCAAACTCATACCGCATGTGTGTACTTTCTGGCTCTGCTTCTGAAGCCATGCGATAATTTTTTGTCGCCCTGTGCGGTACACATAATGACCCACCGTCTCAAAACCTTCTAAATCTGTATTGGCCTGCGTAACAAATCCTTGACCTGCAGGATACGTGGTTCCCATAAAAATCAAATGCGGCTCTGCTTGTGAACATCCAACTGGCTCTAACCCATACGCAAACACACGATCTTCATCACGCATAAATAACGTTTCAAAACCACGCGTAGGTGTTAATTCAATCGGCTCAACACGATACTGAACGCGCTGCCATGCCCCATCAATCAATTGTGGTATATTAAATACGTTGCCAGGTTTTAAATCAGCAAAAGGCAACAAGCTTAAGCAATTGCTAATAAAAAGCTTGGCTTGATTGTTTTGTTTGGTACTTAGTAAACCTTTTTTTGAATTCAATTGCTGCGCAACATGATCAAAGCCTTCTTGAAAGGCATGTCGCATGCCGCACAAAAGCTGAGGGTTTCTTTGGACAAAAATAGCGCTCAAAAGCTCCGATGAAAGCATATCTAACGCATCACCTTCATACTTCATCATCAAAAATCGCAGCATATTGCGTGCGATAATGCGTGCGTTTTCGGTTGGATTTTCTCGCTGCTCTTGTTCAAGCTCGGCTGTTGAAAAAAAATCTAGCGACAAACCACCGACTTTATAATCACACATACAACACTCCAAAAGATAATAAACACCTCAAGAATAGATAATATTAATACAAATAGTTTCCTTTGTAAACCAATGGGTATTAAGAATTAAGATAGTCTTGGTGTATACTGTAGGGCAGCATCTATGCGTTATGAGTACATCATGCAGTTTTTTTTACAAGGCACACACCCCACCTGGCACCCGAGGCTCATCCATGCGCTTCGTGCGATGGATTCAGATTATTTATTAAGTTTGAGGCAATCCAACACCTGGTTGCCAGGTATGCATTATTTATTGGCGGCATTTTCAGAGCCGTTGGTTTCAACGCAATATATTTTATTCGGTGAGTCACCTTATCCTCGTAGCGAATCAGCCAACGGCCACGCCTTTTGGGATGCAGCAGTTGGTCCCATTTGGAGCGATACGGGGTTTAGCAAAGGCGTAAATCGGGCAACATCACTGCGTAATATCATGAAAATGCTGTTGCATGCCCGGGGTGATTTAGTGGCTGATTTTTCACAATCTGCGATCGCCAAGCTTGATCATACGCGTTATTATCAAACACTCGATGCTTTTTTTACAAACATGATGCGGCAAGGTTTTTTATTACTGAATGCAACGCTTGTGTACGAAGAAAACAAAATCCCTTATCATGCAAAGCATTGGGCACCTTTCATGGAAGCGTTGTTAGATTGTTTTATTGGTGATCGTGACGGTGATCAAATGGGATTAATTTTGTTTGGACGTGTGGCAGAAAAAATTCCAGGATACTCGCGTTTTACGAGCTTATTAGCCGAGCATCCGTATAATCTAAGTTTTATTACGAATCCAGATGTGATTAACTTTTTTAAACCGATGGACTTGTTACGACATGACAAATAATCATAATACTGAAGCAAAAGAAACGATGGATCCCCTTGAAATTGCTCGTTTTGCGCAGCATGCAGACCAATGGTGGCAGCCTAATGGCGCATTTAAAACATTGCATGATATTAATCCCACCCGTTTGGATTGGATCTGCAAATATATCACACCCAAAAATCTTAAGATGCTTGATATAGGTTGTGGTGGTGGTATTTTATCTGAAGGTTTAGCGCGTCTGGGTGCGCATGTGACAGGCCTTGATGTTGAAGCGCATACACTTCAAACAGCACGCGTGCATGCCGAACAATCAACATTATCGATTGACTATGTGTGTGAGCCAGTAGAATCCTTTGTTGAGTCATATAATAAGGGGCTATTTGATGCAATTACGTGCCTTGAAATGCTCGAGCATGTTGCAGATCCTCAAGTGGTGATTAATTCAGCC
>JAACPN010000053.1 GCA_009995425.1 Legionella sp.
CTACCGTTTTCAGCCACGGAATATGAACAGCTTAAAAAAGAATTAGCACCACACGCAAGCGTATGGAATTGGATGCTTTCTTGTTTAGGTTCATTTGAATACTTCGGCTATTTAACTTACCCTGCGTTCTTTCTTCTGTCATTTTTTATAACGCCCACCGCTCAGGCCATCGCGAGCAACCTAAAATTTGATTTTAAATCGTTAATCACCGCACTGGACACCTACGTGACGCATTATGATAACTGGTATGATCACCAGCGGATCGCTGCCTGGCTCGACGTAGGCAAGGCTCAACGAGAGGTTCCCGTACATATCGCAAACGAATACTGCCGGTCGGACCGGTCATTTCACCCTTGTCCAAAATTTAAAGAGCGAACTCTCCCACGCGAGCTTACCGTTGATAATTGGGTTACGAGTGTTAAATCTTGGTTTCCTCTTACTTCTTCGGCTTTTGGTCTTGGTGTTGATTTTAGTTTATATCGCACGAGCTGGGAGGAGAGGGCGCGAACATACGCCTCCCTGCGGTTCGCGCCGCGGCCCGCCGCGCTTCTTGATTTGGCAGCCGTTAGCCAGCTTGTTAAAGTAAGAACCGCTGACCTCATGAAGTCGCATAAAATCCTGAACGTGGAGGCACCGAATCATGGTTTGCGAGCTTGATCATGGCGTGATGAAGTAAGCCGCGCATGGTGTCAAATGCGTCATCCAGCGGCTTTAAATAAACGCCACTTGGAAAATAATGACGTTTAAGATGGCGCGGTATCCAGATAAAATGATTATTCAGATCATTGGATGCCGCGGACAAGCAGCGGCACGTAGGCGATGGGGCGAATTGTCAACAGGCCCTAATAATTCGCATGCCCAGGTGTTCGTGGGAACGCAATCACATCACGTACATTAGCGACACCGGTGACATAACTCACCAAACGCTCCAGTCCAAGACCAAATCCGGCGTGTGGCACAGTTCCGTAGCGTCTTAGGTCGAGGTACCACTGATAATGCTTGTGATCGATGTTGTGGTCGCTCATACGGCTTTCAAGAATATCTAAACGCTCTTCACGTTGACTACCCCCAATGATTTCACCAATACCGGGTACCAGTACATCCATAGCAGCCACGGTTTGGTTATCATCGTTTACACGCATATAAAAGCTTTTGATATCTTTAGGATAGTTCGTGATAATCACCGGTTTTTTAAACACGGTTTCGGTGAGGTAACGCTCATGTTCTGATTGTAAATCTAACCCCCATTGCACAGGGTATTCAAAATTTTGTTTTGATTTTTCAAGCATGCGAATGGCATCTTGATAAGGAAGGATTTCAAAATCAGATTTAACTAAATCTTCCAGACGCTGAACGCATGTTTTATCGATAAATTGATTGAAGAACGCCATGTCATCGGGGAGTTCGGTGAGTACTGCTTGGCAAACATAGCGTAAGAATGCTTGAGAAAGCTTACAAATATCATCGAGCGTACCAAAGGCAAGTTCAGGCTCGACCATCCAAAACTCAGCTAAATGCCGGCTGGTATGCGAATTTTCAGCACGGAACGTCGGACCAAACGTGTACACTTTAGACATAGCCAGGCAATAGGCTTCCACGTTCAACTGCCCTGATACGGTAAGAAATGTTTCTTTACCAAAAAAATCTTTCGAAAAATCAGGTTGGTTTTTATCATCGCGTGGAATATTGTGCAGATCAAGCGTGCTCACACGAAATAATTCACCGGCACCTTCGCAGTCATTGGTGGTAATGACCGGGGTATGAATCCAAAAGTAGCCTTGTTCATGTAAAAAACGATGAATGGCTTGTGATACACAATGACGCACGCGGGTTACAGCGCTGATCGTGTTGGTACGTGGACGTAGGTGCGCGACATCACGTAAAAACTCAAGTGTATGGCGCTTGGCTTGAATGGGATAGCTTTCAGGATTCTCTACCCAACCGGCAACTTCAACGCTATCAGCCTGTATTTCAAATGATTGACCTTTGCCTTGTGAGGTAACGAGCGTCCCCGTTGCTATGACAGCACAGCCTGCGGTGAGTTTTTGAATTTCGTCTTGATAATTCGGTAAATCAGCCGGTGCGACAATTTGAATGGGAGAAAAGCAAGAGCCATCGTGCAAACTAATAAATGAAATACCTGCTTTTGAATCGCGTCGTGTCTTGACCCAACCGCGTACGGTCACTGATGTTCCTGCGTGAATTTTTCCGCCTAGACAAGCTTTAATCGTACTTAGTTCGGACATATTACTTTCTTCCATTCAAATCATGATAAAAAATTAGGTCCTGATGATATACCAGAAAAAATGAGCACAAAAGAGGCGAGCCCATGTTGTGTGTATGAAACTTGCGAAATCTAAATTTTTGGTCTATTTTTTAGTTATATTGATTTTGGAATAATCAGAAAGGGCGAGCTAATTTCTTTATGGCTTAGGAGATGATTATGTTTACAGAAACAGCCCTAGTTCAGGAGCATATGCTGAATTTAGGATTAGGCTTATATTTGATGATTTTGGTGTTTGTTTTATTTTTCCGAGCACGTTATTACCGAGCGTTGATTACTCAGATGAAAGAGCCCGGCATAGAGGTTTTATTGAGTGGTGCATTAAATTTATTGGTTGGGGTGTTTCTCGTACTGATTCATAATGTTTGGGTTTTTGAGCCGCGAGTTTTTGTAACGCTTATGTGTTGGGCTTATTTAATCAATGCCATTTTATGGCTCGTCATACCGGTTGCGATGATGAAGATATTAAAACGTTTGGCTTCAGGTCTTGGTTATTATGTTGTACTTTTTATGATGCTCTTGGCATCTATCCAAATCATCATGCACGTTGTTTATTTGTACCTACATCACTCCGTATGATTTATTATGGGGGGCTCTTGTGCTCGGCTTAGCAGCATTTTAAGCGCGTGCAATTCTGCGGCGTGTCGTACAGCGTTTCGATCACCGTCAAAACAATAATGGGTTACGGTGGTTTTTTGCCGTGCGCCTGCACATGCAATCCAAACGGTTCCGACGGGTTTTTCTTGAGTTCCACCACCAGGCCCAGCGATACCTGTAATCGCTACACTGATATCAGCAGAACTATGACGAATACAGCCTTCAGCCATGGCGCGCGCCGCACGTTCGCTGACCGCACCATCATGACGTAAAATACTTTCAGGCACGCCAAGCATCTCGTGTTTTGCCTCGTTAGAATACGTAATAAAGCCGCGATCGAACCATACGGAGCTGCCAGGAATTGAAGTCAGTCGTGCGCCTAAGCCGCCGCCGGTGCACGACTCAGCCACAGCGAGCAATAAGCCAGAGTTTTTAAGTAGCTCACCGAGTTCTGATGCAAGGCGCGTGTGTTTGTTTGTCATGATTTTAATTTTATCAAGTAAAAATTTCAGTTAAAAAATGGGTCATGGCTTGAAACGAACGGTGCTCGGCTTTAGCGCTGTAGCGTGTACCCAGTATAGGGTCGTTTGCTTCAGGGTTAGTGAACGCATGGGTGGTTTGACCGTACATGTGCATTTGCCAGTCGGCATGAGCCTGAGTCATTTCATGGCAAAACGCCGTGACATCTTCAGGTGAAACCATGGGATCGTCAAAGCCATGAAGCGCGAGTACTTTGGCGTGAATGCTTTCTTCGGGTCGTGGTGTAGGGGGGGTGAGTAACCCATGAAAGCTAACAACGCCCGCAAGAGCAGCACCTGTTCGTGCAAGATCAAGCGCACATAAACCACCAAAACAGTAACCCACAGCAGCAACACGTGTCTCATCGACTTCAGGAAAGGCCGCTAGCGCATCGAGTGCAGCAAAAAGACGTCCAAATAACAAAAGACGATCGTTCATAAATGGGATCATCAATGTTTGTTTTTCGTCTTGGGTGATGCCAATATTACCGTCTCCATAAATATCAGCTGCAAAGCCAACATAGCCCATCTCAGCAAATTGCTCTGCTTTCATACATGCAAATTCATTTCGGCCACTCCAATCATGAAAGACAAGCACCGCAGGCCGTTTGGTTGAGGTTGTTTTATCAAAAGCAACATGAGCATGTAATGCCTGATCGTCATGATAATAAATATGATTTTGTGTATGCATGGTGTCTTCCTGACAAAAAATAAAATATAAAAAAAAATATAAATAATAAGCTTTGAGTATAACGTTTAAAGCGCGGCTTGATAAGTCAGTAAATCACGGCTTTAATAATAAAACTAATTTTTAAAAAAACAGGAGCTGGATATGTCTGATCGATTCACAAACCTCACGGATAATTTAAACACTGAGCTTGCAAAATTACGGCGTGAAATACCGGATGTGATGGCAGGTTTTTCATCGTTAGCACAAGCGTCAACAAAAGCCGGCGCATTGGATAAAAAATCCAAAGAGCTGATTGCGATGGCGCTTGCTGTGTCGAGTCATTGCCAGGGTTGTATCGGATTCCATGCAAAAGCATTGGTTCAATTAAAAACAACACGTGAAGAGTTACTCGAGACGTTGAGTATGGCGATTTATATGGGGGGCGGTCCATCGTTGATGTTTGCTGCTGAAGCTTTAGAGGCGTTTGAAGAATTTAGTCGTCTTTAAACGCACTGGGGGGCGGTGGTAAAATACCGTCCATATGCCCCATGGATGCGACCGTTGGATGGTTAGCCGCATTCACATCGTTTGGTTTTTTTGATGCTGGAGCGTCGGTACAAGGGTATTTGTGTGTCACACCTATCCATGCAATGCTGGATACGGTCATATTATTTTTGTCGCTTGTTTGGCTCGATACCTCACGATACGTT
>JAACPN010000025.1:0-292 GCA_009995425.1 Legionella sp.
AGCAGTGTTGATAATACTTTTTTGAATGGCATTAATATATTCTTCTGGAAGATCTCGTTTTGTAACTTTTGATTCAAAAAGTATCCCGGCTTGGCAATCCACAGGTTCTACGTGGAGGGTACAAGAACCAAATTGCATTTTTCCACCTTGTTCGCGGTGAAATGTATTCTCTGCTGTGCCTTCAGCTGCAATACTTTCTCGATATGAAACTTGTGGCTTACCAACGTTAACACCGACATTAAATTCTCGAGAGAGTCTATCTGTTATAATTTCCAAATGGAGCTCGCCCATT
>JAACPN010000025.1:317-18733 GCA_009995425.1 Legionella sp.
CTTTATTAGAAGTATATTTAAAAGTTGGATCTTCGACCGATAACTGTCTTAAAACTTCAGAGAGTTTTTTCTCATCTGCAGTTGTTTTAGGTTCTACTGCGATTGAAATAACGGCATCGGGAAATTCCATCAAATCAAAAATGATTGGCTTGCCTTCGCTACAAAGAGTTTCGCCAGTTGTTGTATCTTTGAGACCCAAAACGGCGACAATATCACCCGCTTCAGCAACACCGGCTATCACCGCGTCTTGCTGCATAAATGCCGAGACCAAGACATTTTGCTTAGGCGACGGCACATGAACCCCCCATTTACCATCTTCACGTACCCCAACATGAATAAATTGAGACATGGGCTCAGCGACACCTTCGGCATCAAAACGACCAGCGATGGCCCCTCGAAGCGCATCTTCCTCCGGTAGATTTACCGAATAAAACCCACTCCCGTCATCAAACCGACACAGCACGCCTTTAACCGCATGTGTATTTAGTTGAGGCGTTGTTACCGAGGTCTGGCGAAACCACGCTTGCCCGGCGGTCACAAAGATTTCTTCTCGGCCATCGCTTGCATGAATATGTCCATTCAGTGAATTGGTCTGACTTACAAAAACTGAAATTCCTGAACGTAAATTTTGTGGTTCTGGGAGCGCTCCGGATGGTTGTTGCATACCCACTTTAAAATTAAAGCCTACTTTATTGGCTTGCTTAAACCCAAACACCCAACTATCCGTGATCGGATTAAAACGTAAAAAAGCGTGGCCCACATGCCATACGTTGGTCGAAGGATCCGCGATTTCAGCCTCACTGCCATCTTGCATAAGCACGGCTTTGGTTTGCACATCAAATAAAGCGGCTCGACTATGAAACGTATTGTTTTTACGATCCATTTGAAAAAAATAACCGTATTGCTCGCCCGCTTCGCCCTCGACCACGCCAGAAAACACCCAATGCGCTTCAGCAGAACTGGCTGGAACAAAATGAGGCATGACTTTCGAAGCATCAGCATAAATGCAACAACTAACCAACCAAATCAAACAACCCCATGTTTTCTTTTTGCAATGTTTCATGTGTTTCCAACCTATCCCAAAACTCATGATGAATGCTTACCTGAACCGGTAGAACATACATACGTTCATCCGCAAATGCATGGCATTTGACCGCATCTTTCTCTGTCATCACACACACACGCTCAGGTAGATTAAAATCAGCCGAGACAAAACGATGATGATCAGGAAAAACATAGGGTTTATACATTAGACCTAACGCGGTTAACGTATCAAAAAAACGTTCGGGATGTCCAATACCCGCCACGGCTGCAACGTGTTCTTGTTTAACGCTTTCCAGCCGAACTTCTTCGCCAGTGACTAACTTCAGCAGCGCTCCAGGCACCAGATCAAACCGATACGCACCTGGCCAATCCGCCCCATTCACCACGACCATGTCCACCTGTTTTAAACGCTTAGGAGGCTCGCGCAGCGGCCCTGCAGGCAAACATAAGCGATTCCCTAACCCTCGCTTACCATCCATCACCGCAATCTCAATGCTTCGCCCCATTTTATAATGCTGCAAACCATCATCACTGATAATTAAATCAACCTGATGCTGCCCAATTAAATAATTCACGGCATCCATACGCTTAGGCGCAATCACCACAGGAGCCTGTGTTTTTTGAGCTAATAATAACGGCTCATCCCCCACATCATCTGCCGTGTCATCGACACGCACTTCATGAGGAAAATGTTTGATTTTGGCACCATAACCACGACTCACAACACCAACACGTAAACCACGTGCCGAAAAATGCTGGGCAATCGCAATCACCAGCGGCGTTTTTCCTACACCACCGACGGTTAAGTTACCGACAACAATAAGCGGCACAGAAACATGTTCTTGCTTAAATTGTTTTAAATACACACGACGTAATACAACCACGCCACGATAGAGCAGTGAGAAGGGATAAAGACCCCATCGCAACGGATGACGGCCGTACCAAAGCGAATTCAACACCGAATCGAACATCATCGATTATGCCATAACCGCTTCAGATTCGGGCTCAAACGCACCCAGCTTTTGCGCGTGATACAAGCGTGCATAATGCCCGTTTTCAGCAAGCAATTGCTCATGTTTTCCAATTTCGACCACACGCCCTTGATGCATCACCACAATTTTATCTGCATGCTGAATGGTCGAAAGCCGATGGGCTATCACAAGCGTTGTTCGGTTCTTCATCACCTGAACCAACGCTGCTTGAATATACCGTTCGGATTCTGTATCTAAGGCTGAGGTTGCTTCATCTAAAATTAAAATCGGCGCATCTTTTAAAATAGCCCGCGCAATGGCTAAGCGCTGACGTTGCCCACCTGAAAGCAGTACCCCGTTCTCACCCACGCGCGTATCATAGCCATTCGGTAGTTTAGTAATAAATTCATCCGCATACGCGCACTTCGCCGCGTTAATAATCACCTCTCGACTTACATCAAAACGTCCGTAGGCAATATTATTGGCCAACGTATCATCAAACAACGTGACATGCTGTCCGACGAAAGCAAGCTGCTGTCGCAGGCTTACAAGCCGAAGTGACTTAATCGACACACCGTCCAGTAAAATTTCGCCTTCGTCGGGCGTATAAAAACGCGGAATTAAACTCGCCACCGTAGTTTTACCACTGCCTGAATGCCCAACCAACGCTACGGTCTCGCCAGCTTTGGCCGTAAAACTCACGTCATGCAGTACACGCTTGCCTTGTCGATAAGCATAAGACACATGATTAAACACCAGCTCGCCGACAGCACGCTTAGATAAAACTTCACCCCCAACAGGCTCTTCAGGTTCATCCATCACACGAAAAACACTCTCAGCACCGGCAAGTCCACGCTGAAAAACCGTGTTCAGCGTCGTCAACGTTTTCATGGGCTTAATGAGTTGCAACATGGCCGCAATGATCGCTAAAAAAGAGCCGGCCGTAACCGTGATCACCGATGAAAGTTGAATGGCTGCAAAAATAATACCGGCTATACCAAGCGCAATAATCGCCTGCACGCCCGATACATTAATCGCCTTACTCACCGCAACCTTCATGTCTTGTTGACGTGAGCGATGGCTTGCCTTATTAAATTTCTCTACCTCGTGCGCTTCACCCTCAAACAAGCGTACTTCGCGATAACCATCGATGGCTTCACTTGCTGTACTTGTCACATCCCCCATCGATTGCTGAACATGATGGCTAATACGTCGCACCCGTTTGTTTGTAAAATTAACCAAAATACCAACAAACGGTATGGTCAATAAAAACATCAGCGACAATTGCCAACTGATCACCATCATCACCGTCAACAGCCCGATCACAAGGCAAATATTTTGAACTAAATCCGTCAGCGCATTGGCGCTCACCTGGGCTACTTGCTCAACATCATATAAAATCTTGGATAAAAGCTGGCCCGACGGCGCCTCATCATAATAATCCGCGGGCAGGCGTACGATGTGTGCAAACACCGATTGCCGTAATACCGTCACAACCGATCGCGCCACCGACGTCATGCAATAACCACCAAAAGCACTCACAATCCCACGGAAGATGACCCCAACTAAAATAATCATAGGGATAATTTTGACAAAATTGGCGTCTAGTTCAATCAAGCCTTTATCTAAAAACGGCCGCATCATGTAAGTAAAACCTGCATCAATTGCTGCAGATAGAATATTAGCCAATAAACCAATCAGTAAAATAGGCCAAAAAGGTTTAACATACGTGAATAAACGGCTATAAAGCGCACGCGCACTCTCATGAGATGTTTGCTGTGTCATTTGAATTTTTCTATCGCTAGGTTGGATAAGTGTGAAACATTGTATCGTGTTTCATCAAAAAGCACCAATCACCCATGACTCAATATATGATTTGTATTATGATTCATCTGTATTGATATCATCAAATAACTGAGTGATATCTTTATATGAATACACACCCACACCATGCGTATCGTAACGTGCATCACCGGTATAGATCAGAAATTTTTTAGTATTTTTTTCTTCGGCAAGTTTACTATAATAATTTAGTCCTTTTAAAAAATCATAATGAAACGTGGATGACGACTTAATTTCGACACTATAAAGCTGCGTTCCATAATCGAGAATCATATCCACTTCATTGCCTACATGGTCTCTAAAAAAATAAATATTTTTATCTTTCACATGATTAAAACGATTTTTTAAAAATTCACTGATAATAAAATTTTCAAAAATCAGTCCACGCATGGGATGGCTCATGACATGATCCGCATGAGATATGCCTAATAAATAACATGCAAATCCGACATCATGAAAATAAAGTTTACTCGCTTTTGTCAGTCTTTTACGAAAATGCTTAAAATGTGGCTGTATTTGAAAAATAATATAGCTCGCTTCCAAAACAGAGAGCCACGCCTTAATCGTCTTTTGATCAACACCACAATCATTCGCAAGCGTCGTGTAGTTTAGAAGCTGTCCAATTTGTGTGGCGCATAGTTTTAAAAACTTCTCAAATACAGACAAATCTTTAATATTAATCAGCGATCGTATATCTCGTTCAACATAAGTCGATAAATAAAATGACATCGCCTCGGTCGGATTTAACTTTTTATTAAAAATTCTTGGATAAAATCCCGAATAAAGAATCTCAGACAAAGGCACAGATGATTGATGATCATAAAGCTCAGAAAAAGACAGCGGTAATAACGTCACTAATGCCGTTCTCCCGGCTAATGATTGATTAATCGTATTACTCAATTCAAATTGATGCGACCCTGTTAAAATAAACTGCCCGCTTTCATCTGTTTTATCAACCATGGGTTGAATATATGAAGGTAAATTAGGTGCTCGCTGAATTTCATCTAAGATCACTTTGCTACCATACTGCGCAAGAAAACCTTTTGGATCCTGATTGGCAAATTCTCTCGTGCTTAATTCTTCCAAATTAACATACACATAATCAGGAAATGCTATTTGACACAACGTTGTTTTACCTGATTGTCTTGGACCAGTAATCGTAACAACAGGATACTGCGTTGCCAATCTAACAATTTCTGATTGCAATCGACGTTTATACATCACACCAAACCTTACAAAAAAAGAATTGAAGTCCTATATTGTAAATTTAGTACCATGCATAACCCATGTCAAATCATCTAACGCTCCACATCACACGCCTGCGCCCAAACACGAAGCATGGCATTGCCTTCCGGATATAACGCGCAACGTACTTCACGTACTTCTGTTCCAAAGTTTGCCTGTTGCAAGCCCAGCAACACCGGTCCTAAAAGCTCAGAAGGCGTGCCTGCACGCTCAATCAATGGAAAAATACGCACTTCTTTAGCAACACGAGCAAGATCTTGGATCGTTTTCACATGATAAGCTATGGCATCATCGGCTGCATTTGCGAATAAATAGTGTGAACTCAGCGCTAAATCAAACGAAAAATTCTCAAACGGTAACGCTCCACTCACCAAGGCCTTATAACGCCCTTCTTCAATGCCCGCATTATAATCCGCAAAGAAAATTTCCATGCCTGCACGTCGTGTCGCTAAAAAAGCCTCCATGCCGCCGTAACTTTCTACATTAAATTGCGCTTGGTCAGCCAAAACTTGCTGAACTCGTTCGTCAAAATCTTGATTTACGTGTTGAACAAGCTCAGGTTTACTCAAAGCAAACAAGGGATCAATACTCACCACCGTTGTACCTGCTTGGTGTAATTCTGCATTCACCGCACTTGCACCGCACCCGTATTCAAGAAGGTTGGCTTCGAGAGCAGCGTCCGAGACATCAAACATCTCTTGGTATTCAGATACATGATGGCCCCATAAAACACGTTTTCTCATCACTCACTCCCCTTCAATACGATCAATACGATACC
The DNA here is from genome assembly GCA_009995425.1 of Legionella sp. Taxonomy (GTDB): domain Bacteria; phylum Pseudomonadota; class Gammaproteobacteria; order Legionellales; family Legionellaceae; genus JAALKW01. The sequence continues at coordinate 6,198 of JAACPN010000025.1, forward strand.
CAGGCCTATGTCTACGACATATAGTCTAGCCTATTTCATCAAGCAATTGAAAACCATAAAAAGCAAGTTTAAAAATATACACTACAATTAAAATAGCGACATTAAAACCCTGAGGTATTTCTCATGACGTTAAGTATTAATATAATTCAGGATGATAAACATCATGCCATTATCGAACAAACACGTGCTCGTTATCAAGAGTTCTACGACGGACTTTTAGAGAATATGTCTTACGAACATAATTACCTTCAAGACTTAATTCAGTTGGAACAACAGCATCCAGGAAACCATCAAGATGGGATCGCTAAGCAAAAAGCTGAAATCATGAACTTAGAAAAGTCAATGCTAAATCTCGAACAAAAAATCCAACGCATGGACAATATTTTCAAGGATAAAGCAAACCTTTCTTTGTTTGTATCAAAAACAACCACAAAGGGCGAATTAAAAACACTCATGGAGGGAATTAATTTAGCCAAAGAAAGAACAAAAAACCCTATTGAAATACAATTTTTGACCACAATAAGCGAAACAGCCGAAACCTGTAAAGATACACGATCAAACAATGCAACGTTTGATGATCAATACATTCCTCTCCTCAAAAACGAGCAAAAGTATGCTCAGACTCTCATAACACATATCACCAACAAAGCATTCGATAGTTTAATACAAAGCGCTTCTAGCGACCCCAATGCTTCGTCTGATACTGATTTTTTTTCTGCAATCAAAGACATTTACAAGCAAGCAGTCAGCTGCAACAAAACACTGGGTTTCACGAGTCAAGAGCATGATTTTATTCAATCGATTCAGCACGAAATTGAAGGGGTCGTCAATAACTCATTTCACACGTCCGGAGAGCCTTCTGCTTCTGAGCACTTACAACAAGTACTTCGCGCCAAAATAGACACGTTAGTTAACACGTCAAAGTCAGAAAACAACCCTTCTTTTTCAGTTCGATTTAAAACATTTATTAACGATATCTGTAAAACGATTAAAATCATCCCCCCTATTTTTAAGAGCACAGAAACGAAGCAAGCGATGATTCAAAAGGTTAAAGACATGAAGGCAGAGATGAAACAGTTATCTCAAGAAAACCAAACCGCCGTGGCAATCAAGGATAGCAACGATCACCCACCTGATCCTGATATAGAAAATATCGAAAACACAGAGAGAAATAGCCACCAAAGCCCTCGACCATAAACATACGCCTTGCGGATTGGCTTTACTGAGTGCGTTTAGATGGGACAGCCCTGCATCATCCATAGCTCGACTTGCATATAAATAATAACGTCCTGACGCCGCTTTAAAGCCACCCTCACCTGACGGGCCTGGCGAGCCATCTTTTGTTATCCAATTTCTAAACTGTGACTTACTGCGTACAAAACATCCGCCAGATCTTTTTGTGTCATACCACACGTCTTGCCATTGACCGTCAACCAGCATACCCATGATTTACACTTCAAACGCATTCCAAATTAAGCTGTTAAGCCAACCAGCATCGCATGAATTAATTCTTTTGTAATCAACGTAACTAAAACCTCTCGATTACATCCTTTTTTACTTCCATCTGCTGTCCAAATCAGGCGTCCTGTTGCTGTATCGGTGAGCTGAAGGGTTATACCAACAAAAAACTGAGCATCTAAATCCACCAAGTCATGCCACTCACGGACAACACCTGTCACCATGTAACTTGCGCCTAGATTTTTTGCCCACTGAATATCTTCTTTTCTTTTACATTTGGCTTGAGCGTATTTGCTGGGTGATCCAACCATGATATGTTGAAAGCCTCGCGTACTCAGTTCATGTACTGCAACAGACTGAGCCAATTGATTCGCCGCAGGCATAGGTGTTTTATTTTTAAATACAGAGACAGCGATATGACGATTGACATTGAGACGCACCGCCGGTGTTGTATGAACCAACAGCTGTGTGCATGAACATAGAAACACGCTAAGAACACATGTAAGCATGACGTTGAGGTGAAACATGTGCGGCACCCTTAAATTAATTAAACGCCCAAATACATATACTAACCTAGGATCGTGCTATAACAAACACCGTCTTCACCACGAAGGCCTTCACAACCTATCGCCTGCGAGGTATAGTCTAGCCTATTTAATTTAATAAAAAAAATGGACGTCATTATGTATCATGGCTTACCCCAGCTTCTTGGCGAAACGTATGATGCACTGCGTGAAAGCGTGTATCGTTTCGCCATGCAAGAAATTGCACCACTTGCCGCCCAAATTGATGAAGACAATGCTTTTCCTCACCCCTTATGGAAAAAATTAGGTGATTTGGGCGTTCTTGGTATTACAGCCGATGCGTCTGTTGGTGGCGCCAATATGGGTTATCTTGCCCATGTGCTTGCTATGGAAGAAATATCACGCGCTTCAGCCTCTGTCGGCTTGAGTTACGGCGCGCATTCGAATTTATGCGTTAACCAAATTAATCTTCACGGCACCGACGCACAAAAACAAAAATATCTGCCCAAGCTCATTCAAGGCACGCACGTCGGTGCACTGGCGATGAGCGAAGCCGGCTCGGGTTCGGATGTGGTAAGCATGCAACTCACCGCGCGTCATGAAGGCGGGCGTTTTATATTAAACGGCACAAAAATGTGGATCACGAACGGGCCTGAAGCCGATGTTTTGGTCGTCTACGCTAAAACCGATAAACATGCGGGTAGCAAAGGCATTACGGCGTTTATGATTGAAAAAAACTTTCCTGGATTTAAAACCGCGCAAAAACTCGATAAATTAGGCATGCGTGGCTCCAATACCTGCGAGCTTGTGTTTAACCAGTGCGAGGTGCCTGAAGAGAACGTACTCGGCGAAGTGAACTGCGGTGTGGGTGTTCTGATGCGTGGTCTAGATTACGAACGCACGGTACTGGCGGCAGGTCCACTGGGTATCATGCAAGCTTGCATTGATTTAGTCCTACCCTACGTGCACCAACGTAAACAATTTAATCAACCGATTGGTAGCTTTCAGCTGATGCAAGGTAAACTTGCGGATATGTACACCGATTTAAACGCGGCTCGTAGCTATTTATACGCTGTCGCGCGAGCCTGTGATGCAGGTCTTGTGACCCGAAAAGATTCTGCCAGCGTGATTTTGTACACCTCCGAACGTGCCACGCAAATGGCGCTACAAACCATTCAAATTTTAGGCGGTAATGGCTACATCAATGAGTATCCAGCTGGCAGACTGTTACGTGACGCCAAGCTGTATGAAATTGGAGCCGGCACCTCTGAGATTCGCCGTATGTTGATTGGACGCGAATTATTTGAAGAAGGACGAGCCCATGAAGCCTAATAATCATGATAATGATGTGGTCATTGTTGCTGCTTCCCGCACGCCTTCGGGCAATTTGCTTGGCAGCTTATCAAGTCTTACCGCGCCTGAATTAGGTGCTGTAGCACTCAAAGCATCGCTTGAACATGTAAAAATTGCGCCCGAGCTTATCAACGAAGTGCTGATGGGCTGTGTTTTGCCAGCAGGCCTCGGCCAAGCGCCCGCACGCCAAGCGGCTTTAAAAGCCGGTATACCCCATACCGTCGGTGCAACCACACTGAATAAAATGTGCGGCTCTGGCATGAAAGCCGTGATGCTCGCCCATGATTTAATTCAAGCTAAAACCGCAAGCTGTGTGCTCGCCGGCGGGATGGAAAACATGAGTCGCGCACCTTACTTAGTACCCAAAGCACGTGCTGGCTATCGCTTGGGTCACGGCGAACTGCTTGATCACCTATGTTTTGATGGCCTTGAAGATGCTTACGAACCAGGCCAGCTCATGGGGGTTTTCGCCGATCGTACGGCTAAAGCACTCGGCATCACACGCGAAGTACAAGATGAATTTGCTGCGCGTTCCATGCAGCGCGCGCTTGATGCACAAGCACACGGTGCTTTTACTCACGAAATAGCACCCATCACCATCACAACACGCCAAGGCGATCTCACGCTTGACGCCGACGAAGGCCCTGATGCCAGCAAGCTTGAAAAACTGAGTCGTCTAAGACCGGCGTTTAGTCCTGACGGCACCGTCACCGCGGGCAATGCAAGCTCGATTGCGGATGGTGCGGCAAGTCTCCTGCTGATGACAGCATCGATGGCCGAACACCACGGAATCAAACCGCTTGCACGTATCAAAGCACATGCAACCCATGCGGGCCTTCCTGAGCAATTTACCACCGCCCCCATCGGTGCGATTCAAAAGGTCTTGGATAAAGCTGGATGGCAAGCCCGTGACGTGGATTTGTATGAAATCAACGAGGCCTTTGCCGTCGTCACGCTTGCTGCTGTTCAGGCCCTCAAGCTGAAGATCAACCAAGTCAATATTCATGGTGGAGCCTGCGCACTGGGGCACCCCATTGGCGCATCGGGTGCGCGTATTTTGGTCACGTTAATCCATGCTTTAAAACAAACATCAGGCAAAAAAGGCGTTGCAGCATTATGCATCGGTGGTGGTGAAGCCACCGCCATCGCGCTTGAGTGTTTTTAAAAATATTATATATAGGGATATACATATGCTTAAACAAAGTTTGATTTACTTACTGCTCAGCATGCTGGTGATTATGCTTGCTAACTATGTGAAAATTTTTATTATTTATGTTGATATTTTTTACACGTATATCAACGCACGACTCAACCCACTGTTTGGTTCCGGTTTTGTTGGGGAAATTTTTCGTAATACGTTTACGCTCGTACTGGTTCCACTCGCTATAGCCGCGATTCCTGCGCTGGTTTACAAGCTCATCAAACGCAAGCACATGCCTTATTTTATTGAACTTACCTGGGTCTTATGGTTAATCATTGCCATGAGCAGTTACCTTATTCACTGAATTCACTCATTTGAGGCTTGTTGATGACCGTACTTACCACCCAGTTAAACCCTGCCAGCGCAGCGTTTAAAGCCAACCAAGCCAACATGGATGCGCTGGTTCTGCACTTAAATCAAACGCACAAAAAGCTTACTGCAGGCGGCAACGCACGTGCACGCGAACGCCACCAACAACACGGAAAGTTACTTCCTCGCGAACGTTTGCAGCATTTGCTTGATCCCGGTAGCTATTTTTTAGAGCTTTCGTTGCTTGCGGCTTACAACGTGTATGACGATGATGTGCCTGCGGCAGGTTTGATTACCGGCATAGGCCTGGTGAGTGGCGAAACATGCATGATGGTGATTAACGATGCCACGGTCAAAGGTGGAACGTATTATCCGCTCACCGTCAAAAAACACCTGCGCGCACAGGCCATTGCTGAAGCGAATCATCTGCCGTGTATTTATTTGGTTGACTCGGGCGGTGCCTTTTTACCCATGCAAGATGATGTTTTTCCAGATAAAGAGCATTTTGGTCGTATTTTTTTTAATCAAGCACGCATGTCCGCACAGAATATACCTCAGATTGCTGTCGTCATGGGATCATGTACCGCCGGTGGCGCTTATGTCCCCGCCATGGCCGACGAGTCGGTGATGGTTCGCGAACAAGCCACGATTTTTTTAGGTGGCCCCCCACTCGTTAAAGCAGCAACGGGTGAAACCATTTCAGCTGAAGCGTTAGGCGGAGCTGAGGTGCATTGTCGCACATCGGGTACAGCAGACCATGATGCCGAGAACGATATCGATGCCCTAAACACAGCACGAACGATTATCAGTCATCTTAACCGCCCTAAACCACACACACCCAATCGCATCGCAAGCCAAGAGCCGCGTTATTCCGTCGAAGAACTCCACGGCGTGATTCCAACAGATCCCCGCAAACCGTTCGATGTCCGCGAAGTGATTGCGCGGGTTGTGGATGGCTCGGTGTTTGATGAATTCAAAGCGTTATATGGCTCAACCTTGGTGTGTGGTTTTGCGCATCTCTATGGACACCCTGTCGGAATTATTGCAAATAACGGCATTTTATTTTCTGAAAGCGCACTCAAAGGCACGCATTTTATTGAGCTCTGCTCACAACGCAATATTCCTTTGATTTTCTTACAAAATATCACAGGATTTATGGTGGGCAGCAAATATGAGCGCGAAGGCATTGCAAAACATGGCGCCAAACTTGTGATGGCGGTCGCCAATACGGCCGTACCCAAATTCACCGTGATTATTGGCGGAAGCTTTGGCGCAGGAAACTATGCCATGTGCGGACGTGCTTACGATCCGCGTTTCTTGTGGACCTGGCCTAATGCGCGTATATCTGTCATGGGTGGCGAACAGGCGGCTAACGTTCTGGCCCAAGTCAACCGAGAAAAATACACTAAGCAAGGCAAAGCCTGGTCAGCTAGCGATGAAGAAGCATTTAAAACCTCACTACGTGAGCAATATGAACACCAAGGCCATCCGTATTATGCCAGTGCACGCTTATGGGACGATGGCGTTATTGCGCCACGTGACACACGTAAAGTATTGGGCCTAAGCCTAAACGCAGCACTTCACGCACCCAGTCAACCCTCTTCGTTTGGCGTTTTTCGAATGTAATGGAGCAAGCAATCATGCACGATTTACTCAGTGAGTTGGATGGGCGTGTTTTAATCCTCACGTTAAACCGAACAGATAAATACAATGCGTTCGATGACAACTTATTACATGCACTGCAAAAGCAGCTTGACATGGCTGCAACTAATCCCGAGGTGCGTGTGATTCTGCTACGCGCCAATGGACGACATTTTTCAGCGGGCGCCGATCTCAACTGGATGCAGCGCATGGCGAATTTTACCGAAGATGAAAACATTGCCGATGCTAAAATTTTGGCACGCGTGATGGCGAGCTTATATCACAGCAAAAAACCTACAATTGCAGCCATCCAAGGTGGTGCCTTTGGTGGTGGTGCGGGCCTTGTGGCGGCTTGTGATATTGCCATTGCAGCGGACACCGCATCGTTTTGCTTTTCTGAAGTCAAATTAGGCCTAATTCCAGCTGTGATTAGCCCCTACGTGGTACGTGCTGTAGGTGAGCGCGCCGCAACCTGGCTGTTTATAAGTGCCGAAAAAATCGATGCTCCAAGCGCACGGAACCTAGGCCTGATTCATCATTGCGTGCCAGAAGAAGAACTCCCTTCACATGCACATCTGTACGCGCGCCAACTGGCAGCTCTGCCACCCGGCGCGGTGAAAGCATCCAAAAATTTGGTTCAACAGGTCGCCAAGCACCCCATCAACCAACAATTAGAAGAGACCACCGCACATCTCATTGCAAAACAACGCGTATCTGTTGAAGGACAAAAAGGCCTGCAGGCTTTTTTGAATAAAGAAACCGCCACCTGGGATTAAGTACACTATGTTTTCAACACTCCTGATTGCCAATCGCGGCGAAATTGCCTGCCGCATCATACGCACTGCAAAAAAATGTGGAATACGCACCATCGCCGTCTATTCTGCGGCAGATCGTGCTGGTTTACATGTTCAGATGGCCGATGAGGCGATCTATATCGGCCCGGCCGAAGCGACCCAAAGTTATTTAAATATTGATGCCATCATCCATGCTGCAAAAATTTCAGGTGCAGAAGCAATTCATCCCGGCTACGGTTTTTTATCTGAAAACCCTGCGTTTGCCCGTGCCTGTGCCGCACATGATATAATTTTTGTCGGCCCACCGGTTGCTGCTATGGAGCTCATGGCCTCCAAACAGCGTGCAAAACAATGCCTTGAAAAAACCTCGGTCCCGCTTACACCCGGCTATCATGGTGAAAGCCAAGATGATGAAGACTTACTGAACGCCGCACGTGAGATTGGCTTTCCCGTGTTATTAAAAGCGGCAGCAGGTGGTGGTGGCAAAGGTATGCGTTCTGTCATGAACGAACAGCACTTTAAAAACGCCTTAGCATCTGCCCGGCGAGAAGCCCACGCATGCTTTGGTGATGACATCATGCTGATTGAAAAACAAATTATCAACCCTCGCCACGTTGAAATGCAAATCATGAGCGATCATCATGGGAATACCGTACATTTATTTGATCGTGATTGCTCGATTCAACGCCGCCATCAAAAAATGATTGAAGAAGCGCCTGCACCTCATTTATCGAACAAGCTTCGAGAAGCACTGGCACAGGCGGCCATCACCGTCGCCGAAACCATCGATTACCGTGGTGCAGGCACCATTGAATTTTTAGTAACCGATGATGAGCAGTTTTATTTTATGGAGATGAACACACGGCTTCAAGTCGAGCATCCCGTCACCGAGATGATAACCGGACTTGATCTTGTGCACTGGCAACTGCTTATTGCGGCAGGCGAGCCACTGCCTTTACAACAAAAAAATATCAAATCTCATGGTCATGCGATCGAATGTCGGGTGTATGCCGAAGACTCTGAGCAAGGCGGACTCCCCTCAACCGGTACGTTACGCGTGTTTGAAGAGCCTCAAGGTGCTTTTATACGTATAGATACCGGTTTTGTGAATAATAATACCATCACACGTTTTTACGACCCCATGCTGAGCAAATTGATTGTATGGGGCGAAACGCGGGATGAAGCGCTCAAACACATGCAAGAAGCCCTCACGCATTATCATCTGGGTGGCGTTAAAACCAACCTTGCGTTTCTTCAAGCGCTGATTTCTCATCAAGCATTTCAAGCCATAACGTTCAGTACCGATTTTTTAGATCAAACCCGCATCAAACCAAGCAAGCTATCTATCCAACATGTTTTATTATTTGCTGCAAGCGCTGATTTTATTCAATCCGTGCCAAAGCAAAATGACCCTGTATTTTATGATACGTATGCTTGGCAATCGCATGAGAACCTTACCTGGCCCCTCTACTATCAATACGGTGATGCCATACACACCGTGCACCTCACCCCCATCACAACACACATCTTTACGTGGGAACATGACGGCGTATGCTTGACCGTACAGGTCGAACGGCTGGGTGAAAAGATGATACTGGATGATGGCACACAAAAGCTCAGCGCCTGGGTTGATTCTCAAGACAAACAGTCTATATTTTACACAAATTCTAACACTGCCTGCATAACACGCCTTGATAACCCCATCAGCAAAACATCAGGCCATGCGGCTCATCATGCCTTAACCGCGCCGATGCCCTCAACGGTGGTCGCCATATTAAAAACCATGGGAGAGCAGGTTAAAGCAGGTGATGATCTACTGGTACTTGAAGCCATGAAAATGGAACACACCATCCGCGCCCCCGAAGACGGCCATGTGAGCGAGATTTTTTATTCGATTGGGTCACAAGTCAACGAAGGCGTGACCTTAATCGCGATCAGCCCCTTAGATACAAAAAACCCCCACAATCAGGAGGCCTAAGCTGCCTATGTCGATGCCAGAACGTGTTACGCTGATTGAAGTTGGGCCTCGTGACGGCTTACAAAATGAGCCGGTATTTGTGCCCAGCAGACAAAAAATTGAATTGATTAATCAACTCAGCCAAACAGGGCTCACCAACATCGAAGTCACGAGTTTTGTATCCTCCAAAGCCGTACCGCAACTCGCCGATAATCTCGAGGTGTTTAACGCGATTAATAAGCCTCAACAGGTTAATTTTTCAGCCCTCGTCCCGAACGAACGAGGCATGCAAGACGCTGTCAAGGCAGGTCTTAAACATATTGCATTATTTACTGCCGCAAGTGATTCGTTTAATCAACGTAACATCAACTGCAGTATTGCAGAAAGCATTGCACGCTTTAGCCCCGTCATTCATGAAGCAAAAGCACATCATATGCACATTCGTGCCTACGTTTCTTGCGTTCTGGGATGCCCTTATGAAGGCAGCATCACGCCAGCACAAGTTACCTCAGTCGTTGAGCAGCTCTTAAATTTAGGCGTCGATGAAATCAGCCTAGGCGACACCATCGGTGTCGGCACGCCCAAACAAACGCTTGCCTTACTTGACGCGGTTAAACCACTTTTACCGTTTGAGAACGATAGCCTAGCCATGCATTTTCATGATACTTATGGACAAGCCATTGCCAATGTCTACGCGGCTCTAACAGCGGGTGTTCATCGCTTTGACAGCGCCATTGCAGGACTTGGCGGTTGCCCGTATGCGCAAGGTGCGAGCGGCAACGTTGCAACCGAAGACGTGTTGTATTTGATGCATGGCCTTGGCATTGAAACCGGCATTGATATCTTCAAAATAGTTGCAGCCGGCGATACTATCTGCAAACACCTAGGGCGAAAAAATCAATCCAAAGTTGCCACGGCCTTACTTGCCAATCGTTAAATATTGTCATGCCTCATGATCTTGATCATCCGTCAATTGCCTACTATTACTTAAGGCATGATTGTTTATCTTAATTCAAATATATTATGGGAAAATCATTAAAAACCATCATGTCACCGCTGCTTAGTTTATTTATCTTTGCGCTATGTAGCGGCTTTTTTTTGACATTTCTATCGCTCGCTATGAATGCTCATGACGAATCACCACTTATGATTGGCGCGATGACCGGTGTTTTTTATGCAGGCCTTGTGTGTGGTTCATTCCGAATTGAGGCATTTATTGTACGAGTAGGTCATATTCGTGCTTTTTCAACGTTTGCTTCATTGCTTGCTGTGATTAGCTTATTACACGGTATTTTTTACAACATGCCTCTGTGGTTCGTGCTGCGTTTCATGACAGGATTTGGTACTGCGGGTATTTTTGTTGTGATCGAAAGCTGGTTTTTATGTGGCACAATCGCCTCGGCACGAGGCCGCATGCTGTCGCTTTACATGATTACGTTTTATGCAGCAGAAGCTCTAGGGCAACTATTGATTAATATTACAACCGATAACACGCTGCTACTATATGGTATTGCGGCGATGCTTTGCTCACTGTCAGTCATCCCTTTAGCCATGACACGTACATCAACACCTGAGTTAACCGAAGCCTCCAACATGAGCTTGGTGACGCTTTGTAAAAAAACAACCTCAAGTGTGTTTGGCTGTTTTTTTGCTGGCATGATTTTAAGCGCGACGTATGCCCTGCTGCCTATTTTAAGCTCAGAAATTTATCATAATACATCCAACGTCTCTGTTTTTATGTTTAGCTTTATTCTCGGTGGCATGCTGCTTCAATACCCTGTCGGGAAATTTTCAGATCGCCTCGACCGACGACTCACGGTGATGATGATTTGTTTATTCGCCATCGTTTGCTCGGTGTTACTCATGTACGCCATCACATCGTATTATTTAGCACTCGCGCTCATCACACTTTTTGGAGGTCTTGCTACCACGATTTATCCTGTATGCATCAGTTATGCCTGCGATACACTCGATACAAAAAATATTATTGCAGGCATCCAAGGCTTATTGCTTTCTTATAGTATTGGGTCAATGATTGGCCCCTGCGTCGCCCCAGTTTTTATGCATGATCTGAACAAAACCCATATTTTTATTTATTTTATCCTTATGTTTGGCCTCACCGCCGTACTGTTTGCGTGGCGCAAAACACAAAAACAAAGCCCGCCTCAGGAAGAGCCTTTCCAACTCATGCGACAAACAACACCGGTGCTTGCGCATATCGACCCTCGGGCTGAGTAAATCCTGGATACAACACGATGAAAGACATATTGATTGCACTAACCGAAGTCTACTCGGTATAGTAGAAACACATGTGTCTTTATCGTGAGAAATGAGGAACATGATGTTCAAAAAAGAGTCCACACAAACCCACGCGGCGCTTGATTTTAATGCATTGGATACGAACGCAGCGCCAGAACTAGACTGGGCATTTATCAAAACTATTTTTGATTTAACGCCCTTAGTGCATCCTATGAATCGTCGCCGAGTCATGACCTGGTGCATCTACCTTGGCTTGGCCTCAGGTTTATATTTTTTAGATAAAAAAACAAACTTTTCGCAAACGCTCATGGAGGGGTTAGAAAAGCAAATTAATATTTTAACACTGCTTACGTATGGCCTCGAGCCTGCAATCTTATTATTTTATATGATTTTGGCGAAATATCCTTATTTTGAGCCAGAGCACACACCCGAGGCGTTACAAAACGATGTCCAAAAAAATCAAGATACGGTGCTAATTATTCCTTGTCATTTGAGTGCATCAAGCCTTTCAGATATTAAAAGTTTACAGCGTATTTTGCATGCTGGATTAAAACATTTTCCAGCCTCACATATTTTTATTATTGATAATGGTGCTGCAGAAAAAGCACCCGATCCCACCTACCGTGTCGTCAAAGAAATACATCCAAATATTCATTATAAATATTACGCCAATCCTAATAAAACCACAGCGCTCTATGTGGGCCTTAAAATGGCGCAGCATATGCATGGCGATAAAATTAACTACGGCTTATTCATCGATGATGATGTTGAGATCCCTGAGAGTTTTGAATTAAAACGTCATTTTTTTGATGATCCGACCGTACGCGGGATCATCTATCCTATCCGTGCAACTTCAGCCACAGGTCGGGATTCGCTACTCATCCATTGGCAAGACATCGAATACCATATTAGTGATATTGCACTCGCCGCAGCTGATGTAAGTCAAAGTGCCTTTGCCCCACATGGCGCCTGTATGGTGTTAGAAATAAACACCGCGGAAAAAATTTTTGAGCGTCATACAGGCTTGTTCAAAGGCGAAG
>JAACPN010000058.1 GCA_009995425.1 Legionella sp.
CCGATAAGTTTCGGGTCGTTGATTTGTCGATATGATACCAATTCAAATTAGCATCGTTACCGGTATTGAAGTGATAAGAACCTTCAATAAAGAATCCCCAAGCCCATGTTTGATTGAAATCTTGGTAGGCACCTGTCGCGTTATTAACCGCTGAATAGCTGTAATCACCACCAGAAAACGCTGGTTGTAAATACAAAGCTTTAGCTCCGAAGTCCCAAGCTGTGCTTTCACAAGGTACCGTCACGTTTACAGCACTGCAAACAGGCCCCATTGATCCAGCAAATACAGCACTGCTGCTAAGAGCAAGTACTGCTACTGCAGTTTTCTTTAAGTTTAACATACATACGTCTCCAGGTTTTTATTATCAATTTCCATGTGTATCTCGCCACAACAGTAACATTTTTTTATTACCTTTATCTACCATAATGATTCAAGCTCATCGCAAGGCTCAAAATAGTGTGCCACATGCTCTGCTTTAACGGCTTGCCACGTCGCAGGAAGCCATTTGGGTGATTTATCTTTATCCACCAGGCGCGCACGAACACCTTCATAAAAATCATGGTTCTTTAAAAAATGATACGTAAGACCATAATCCATATTTAAACACTCCGCTAAATTCAAGCCCTTTGCCCGACGAAGCTGCTCAAACGTCACATGAAGGCTTAGGGGTGATTGCTCTAAAAGCACTGCTTTTGTTTCTCGTGACCACGTCGTATCTTGTTGCTCAAGCGCTTCAAACACCTCGGATAGATGCGCTTTATTCTCAAATGCATCACGAACCCAAGCGGCTTCATGGGCTGCAGAGCCCGTTGCCATGTTGCACTGGTGTGATTCCAGGCATATGCTCACTTGTTGCGCTGCATTATGAGATAGATCACATGCACGTAGATGCTTTAAAATACTTGAAAATTTCTCAGATGGCACCGTGTATTTAACCAAGCCCATCGCATAGGCATCTGCACTTTGCAGGCGTCGCCCCGTCAAACCTAAATATAAACCAAAACCACCAGGGCACGCAGATAATAAATAACTCGAACCAATATCAGGAAAAAAACCTATACTTCCTTCAGGCATCATAAAAGCAAAACGTTCACTTGCCACGGGATGCGAACCATGAAGCGTAATACCAACGCCACCCCCAATGGTTAAACCATCCATCAATGAAATATAAGGCTTACCCAAAACCGAAATTAAATAATTCAATCGATACTCATGCTTAAATAAACGCATAGGAACCAAGGGATCGTTTTGCCCCACATCAAATACCCAGCGAACATCACCTCCGGCACAAAATATTTTTTCAGGAGGCGCTTGCATGACCACGGCATGAACGTCGTGATCATCCTGCCAAATTTTTAATTGTTGATACATCGCTTCAAACATAGGCATCGTTAAAGCATTGAGCGCTTTCGGGCGATTTAACGTTATGAAGCCTACATGATCTTCAACTGAAAATATTATCTCTGATTCTGATAATAATTCACTCATGCTTAGTCTCCATGAAATACAGGTGAACGCTTTTCAAGAAAAGCGGACACACCTTCCTGTTTATCCTGTGTTGCACATACTTTAGAAAAATACAGTGCCTCAAGCTCAAAAGCCTCGGTCAAAGAGATATCATAACCGGTATCAATCACATCCATCACACCGGCGGCTGCCTGGGGTGCTACGGCTAAAATACTGTTTAAAATTTCCTTACTGCGCGTGATTAAATTTTCGGGTTGAACCACCTCACTCACGAGCCCCCATTTTTCAGCCATGTCAGCATCAATCGAACGTCCTGTTAAACATAAATCCAGCGCACGGCCTTTACCGACTAAACGTGCAAGACGTTGTGTACCACCATACCCCGGAATAACCCCTAATTTCACCTCAGGCTGGCCAAATTTTGCGGCGGTGGCCGCAACCCTTAGGGTTGCGGCCATGGCAAGCTCGCACCCTCCTCCAAATGCATAACCATTGATAGCCGCCAACGAAGGTTTTCCTAGCGTTTCCAGCAACCTAAATACATGCTGTCCATATTTAGCAAATTCATACCCTGTTTGTGCATCACATGCTGCTAAGCGTTGAATATCCGCTCCCGCACAAAAAGCTTTTCCTGCTCCTGTTATAAGCAACGCTCGTACATCTGGATTTTTTTTTGCTTCTAAAAATAGGGTTTCTAAACTCACTAAAATATCCGTGCTCAAGGCATTTAATTTTTCAGGTCGATTCAACGTAATATTTAATATACCCGCATCTAAATCTTGATCTACATCTGCCATACCGCCCCCATTTAGAATTTAAAAAACAAACTTAGATGACATATGCTTCATCAAGCACTGATTTTGATATGATTTCACGCATAATTTCATTGGTACCTTCAACCACTTGATGTATTCGAAGATCTCTAAAAAAACGCTCCAAAGGATAGTCTTTAAGACAACCGTAACCACCGTGTAATTGCATCGCTTGATGACTTATTTGAAACGCTGCATCGGTTGCTTGCTGTTTTGCCATAGCGCAATATAACGCGGCCTTTGGATCATCAGAATCTAAAGCACTTGCGGCGCGATACACCATCAACCGAACCGACTCAAATGCTGTGAACATATCCGCAATCTGAAAACGAAGTGCTTGAAAATCAGCAAGCTCTTTTCCAAACTGACGACGTTCATGTAGATATTTTTGACTTAAACGAAGACAAGCTAATGCACCACCCAATGAACAAGCCCCAATATTGACTCGCCCGCCGTTTAAAGCATGCAGCGCTATTTTAAAACCCATACCCTCATCACCCACACGATTACTGATAGGCACACGACAATCTTCAAAAAATAGCATCGATGTTGGCTGGCTATGCCAGCCTAATTTTTTTTCTTGTTGACCAAAACGGAGTCCCGCACTATTTTTTTCAACAAGAACACAGCTAATCCCATGATGCGATTCGTCGCCAGTCCGGACCATACACAAATACACATCACTCATACCCCCGCCTGAGATAAACGCTTTTGAACCATTAAGAATATAATCATGGCCGTCTTTGATTGCACGTGTCTTCAGCGCCGCAGCATCCGATCCTGATTCCGGCTCAGTAAGACAATAACTCGAAAAAACTTCCATACGCGTAAGCCTAGGACCCCATAACTCACGTAATTCAGGTGCGGCATAACGATCGATAAGCGACGTCACCATATTATGAATCGATAAATAAGCGCTGGTGCTCGCGCAAGCTGACGCTAACTGTTCAAAAATTAACGCCGCGCTTAATCTTGATAGTCCAGAGCCGCCAATATCCTCATGTGCCACCATACCCGCCATACCAAGCTGTGCTGCTTCTTTTAAAATATCTCGGGGAAAATAACCTGTGACGTCCCAAGATGCTGCATCAGGCGCTAATCGGTTACGTGCAAAATCAGCAGCCATGTTTTGTAATAAGCGATGTTCTTCGTCTAATTGAAAGTCCATTTTTCACCTTTTAAACAAACGATTAAGCAAACTAAAACCCATTCCCTAGCCAATGCAAGCCAAAATATAAACCTTGATATCCAAAGCTTCCAGCAATTGTTGGTGACGCTGTTCTTAGAATAAAATTACTTGGAATTGCTTGTGTAGCATTAAAATAATTAAACCACATCCAAGCAAGATCAAACGTTAAATCACCCATCGCCATACCGTAGTCATATTTTATACCCAGCTTTGCCTCAACTTCTGGGACCATAGCGACTTTAGATGCACTTAACACAAACGGTATTAACGGTATTTCTGTATTATTATAAAAAGAAGAACGTGCTTTATCATACCCAGCTAAAATTGCTGCTGCAAAATTGCTGTAAATACCAATATCGTGCCCTAAATCATAAGTCATATCGGTACCTACGCGGCCACCAAAACCATTGTAAGTTGATTTTCTTTGAAAATAGAAACTAACATAATCAGCAAGAGCGCTTGGATTTGATCCTGATAAATTTTCAGTAATTGTAATGCGTGCATACTGTAAACCTCCGTGAAAACGCACATGCTTATTTTCACCAAAATTAACATACTGACCAAATTCTAAATTCAAAGCATTCCACTGAGGTTTAATATTAGATTGACCTATCTCAGCCCGTCGACCACCGAAAAAATCAACATCACCATTAAAATTCTTTCTCATTGATTTTGCAAAGTGATATAAATTTAGACTAACATCACTGCCCGTTTCATAATGGTACGAACCTTCAAGATAAAATCCCCAGCCTCTATTTTGATTAAAATCTTCATACTTCCCTGTGGTATTATCAACGCCAGCATAGCGATAATCCCCCCCCGAATAGGCGGGTGATAAATATAAAGCTTTCGCACCAAAGTCCCAAGAGGTACCTTCACATAAGGTTGTGGCATGCTGAATTTTACAAACAGGCCCTATAGTCCCAGCAAAGGCCGTGCTACAACTTAAAGCAAAAACAGCAACAACGCGTTTTTTAAAAGCGAACATCGATATATCCATATAAAAAATTTTTAAATTTTTTCAAAAAAAAAGCCGTCGTTTCCGACGGCTTTTTCCGGTAGCTAAGTTCCGTGCAATTAAGCAACGTTTCCTAACCAGTTCAAACCAAAGTACAAGCCTTGAAGTCCGAAGTCTCCACTTGTAACTTGCGGTCTGGTTGGGGTTGCAAGGTTGCTTTGAATCCCTTGCGTTGGGTTGAAGTAGTTCACCCACATCCAACCAACATCAAGTGTCAAGTCGCCTTGAGCCATAGCATAACCGTATTTCAGACCAAGTTTCGCTTCAAGTTCTGGTACGATCGTCGCTTTTGAGGCGCTTTGGATCGCTGATGTACCTGTTGTGTTATTCATAATAGTATTGCTGACTTTGCTGCTACCCGCTAAAAGGGCTGCTGCACCGTTCGCGTAAACACCTAAGCCATTACCCCAGTCGTAACCCATGTCAGCACCGACGCGAGCTCCAAAACCGTTGTACGTTGGTTTTGCTTCAGCAACAACATTAAGGTCATTATTGACACCAGCAGCGTTCGTTCCTGTTAATCTCATCGTGTTCGCAATACGTGCGTATTGGAAACCACCATGGAATCGAATGTTTTTGTTCTCGCCAAAATCAACATGCTGACCGAACTCTAAGTTCACAGCATCCCATTTAGGATTGATTCGGGTTTGCAGAGTTTGGAAAGCCGAAGCATCCGTTCCCAGCGGGCTAAAATCACCCGATAAGTTTCGGGTCGTTGATTTGTCGATATGATACCAATTCAAA
>JAACPN010000026.1 GCA_009995425.1 Legionella sp.
AAGTAATGGCGTTTAAGATGGCGCGGTGTGTAGCTACCATCACGCAGTGATTCAATGCCTTGTATCATCCAGTCGTCGAGTTCTCGGGCCATGAGGTGAACATCATGATTATGGTTTGCATGGTGTTTTTGTTTGTGGATTTTAGCAAACAGTTTGCGGCCAATCTTCATCATGTCTGAAACATCCCATTGTTTCATGCCAGCACGTCCCTTATATGCACATCTATTCTTGCCTTGCAAAGACGAAGTGTAGCGTAAATATACCAGCATTGGCCAGAATTAATAAAATAGCGTACTGGCGCTTTTTTTAAAGATCGCGTATTGTTTTTATAAATAAATATAAATACCGGGAGCTATAAGGATGAGCACGGACAATTTGTTAGAAAACTATACACAGCGCTATACCCAATACAAAGAAGAAGAAATGAGTCTTGGTGATTATCTCGCCTTGTGTCGCGATGATCCCACAGCCTATGCCAACCCGGCCGAGCGCCTGCTGATGGCCATTGGCGAGGCCGAACTCAGTGACACGCGTCATGATCCTGTACTGTCACGTTTATTTTCGAATAAAGTCATGCCGCTTTACAGCGTATTTAATACGTTTTATGGTTTAGAAGAACCGATTGAACGCATCGTAGGATTTTTAAAACACGCAGCTCAGGGCCTCGAAGAAACCAAGCAAGTGCTTTATCTTTTGGGGCCGGTTGGTGGTGGTAAATCATCGATTGCAGAAAAACTTAAAGACCTCATGCAAAAAGTGCCTTTTTATGCCATTAAAGGCTCACCGGTACTCGAATCACCCCTCTCCTTATTTGACCCCGAAGAGGACGGGCCGCTGCTTTTAGAACAGTACGATATTCCCGATCGCGCCTTGCGTCACGTGATGTCGCCTTGGGCGGTCAAACGCTTACAAGAATATCACGGGGATATTAATCAATTTAAAGTTGTTAAACTACATCCGTCGCGTTTAAAACAAATCGCCATTGCAAAAACGGAACCCGGCGACGAAAACAACCAAGATATCTCTTCACTGGTTGGAAAAGTCGATATTCGAAAACTTGAAGAATTCTCGCAAGACGACACCGATGCCTACAGTTATTCAGGTGGTTTATGCCGAGCAAACCGTGGTTTACTCGAATTTGTTGAAATGTTCAAAGCGCCCATCAAAGTCTTGCATCCGCTGTTAACCGCAACACAAGAAGGTAATTACAACGCGACCGAAGGTCTTTCATCGATTCCGTTCGAAGGGATTATTCTTGCGCATTCCAACGAATCTGAGTGGAAGGCCTTTCGAAATAATAAAAATAACGAAGCCTTTATTGATCGCATCAACATTGTGAAAGTACCGTATTGCCTGCGTGTTTCTGAAGAAATTAAAATTTATCAAAAACTGCTCGACAACAGCTCACTTAAAAACGCGCCTTGTGCACCTGGAACGCTCGATATGCTGGCTAAATTTTCCGTTTTAAC
Source organism: Legionella sp. (assembly GCA_009995425.1). Lineage (GTDB taxonomy): Bacteria > Pseudomonadota > Gammaproteobacteria > Legionellales > Legionellaceae > JAALKW01. The sequence continues at coordinate 1,470 of JAACPN010000026.1, forward strand.
GCGTTTAAAAGAACCTGAAAACTCAAATATTTATTCAAAATTACGTGTGTACAACGGCGAAAGCTTAAAAGATACCGATCCTAAAGCAAAATCATATCAAGAATACCGTGATGTTGCGGGTGTAGACGAAGGCATGAGCGGGATATCGACACGATTTGCATTTAAAATTTTATCGAAAGTCTTCAACTTTGATCATACTGAAATTGCTGCAAATCCCGTGCATTTACTGTATGTTTTAGAACAGCAAATTGAACAAGAGCAATTTCCAGAAGAAATCGGTGAAAAATATTTATCGTTTATCAAAGAATATTTAGCACCTAAATACGTTGAATTCATCGGTAAAGAAATACAAACAGCCTATTTAGAATCCTATTCGGAATATGGCCAGAATATTTTTGACCGTTACATCACGTATGCTGATTTTTGGATTCAAGATCAAGATTATCGCGATCCAGACACCGGTGATATTCTCGATCGCGCATCACTCAACACCGATCTTGAAAAAATTGAAAAACCCGCAGGTATTTCAAATCCTAAGGATTTCCGAAACGAAGTGGTCAATTTTGTCTTGCGTGCACGTGCAAATAATCACGGTAAGAATCCACGCTGGAACAGTTACGAGAAACTTAAAACCGTGATTGAGAAAAAAATGTTCACCAACACCGAAGACTTGCTCCCTGTGATTTCATTTAATGCGAAAGCCTCTGAAGAAGAACGTAAAAAACATGCGGAATTTATTGCACGCATGGAAGACAAAGGCTATACCGCGAAGCAGGTCCGCCTGTTATGTGAATGGTATTTACGCGTTCGTAAATCACAATAGGAGCGGTGACTTACCATGACCCAATTGATTGACCGACGACAGAGCGCTGGCAAAAAAAGCACGGTTAATCGTCAGCGCTTTTTACGTCGATATAAACATCAAATCAAAGAAGCGGTTTCTAATGCGATTGGTAAGCGGAGCATTACGGGCATCAATCACGAAGAAAAAGTAACGATTCCAGCCAAAGATATTGCTGAACCGCGCTTTATGCGAGGACAAGGCGGTAACGTGGAGCGTGTACTGCCCGGTAACGATGCATTTGTGACCGGCGACCGTATAGAGCGCCCGCAACAAGCGGGCCAAGGCAGTGGCGGTGGTGGCAAAGCAAGCCAAGAAGGCCGTGGCGAGGATGATTTTGTTTTTGAGTTATCGCGTGACGAATTTCTTGAGCTTTATTTCGAAGATCTTGAGCTACCCGATCTCATACGAAAAGAGCTCGCTAAACAAGAAGCACCTAAAACTGTTCGTGCGGGTATCACCACCAGCGGCATACCCACCAACATCAATATTGTTCGCTCTATGAGGCAAGCGATTGGTCGACGCATCGCCATCGCTTCGCCTTATAAACGTGAATTACGTGAGATAAAGCAAGCACTCAAATTACTTAAGCAAGAGCTAGCTCCCGATGAAAAAAAGCTCCAACATCTGAATAAACGCTTAGATTATCTCAAGCGAAAAATTAAGAGCGTCCCTTTTTTAGACACCCTTGATCTTCGTTACAATAGCCGCATTAAAGTTCAGGCTCCCACCACACAAGCCGTGATGTTTTGCATTATGGATGTCTCAGGCTCGATGGACGAAACAAAAAAAGACATCGCCAAACGCTTTTTTAGCTTATTGTATTTATTTCTAACGAAAAATTATCAAAAAATCGAGCTGGTTTTTATTCGGCATCATACCTCGGCAAAAGAAGTTACCGAAGAAGAGTTTTTCTACTCGCGAGAAACCGGCGGTACGGTGGTTTCGAGTGCGCTTGAACTGCTAGACGAGATCATCACACGCCGCTACCCACCGAATGCGTGGAATATTTATGCCGCTCAAGCATCTGATGGCGATAACTGGAATGCCGATTCACCCCACTGCCTTGAAGTGCTCCGTGACCATGTCATGCCCCTGCTGCAATACTACGCTTACGTCGAAATTATGCCGCGTCATCATCAAAGTTTATGGGAAGCTTATCAACAGCTGAGCAAGCTCTACCCCAATTTTTCTATGGAAAATATCGACACCGCTTCGGATATTTATCCCGTCTTTCGCGAACTCTTCAAAAGGAAGACAGCATGAAAAAACGCACGCCCCTCTCCACAGGTGCCGAATGGACACCCGAACTCATTCAAGCTTACGATCGTGAAATTGGACGTATCGCGCATGATTTCAAATTAGATACCTATCCCAACCAGATTGAAATCATCACCGCCGAACAAATGATGGATTGTTATGCATCCGTCGGCATGCCGATTGGCTATCACCATTGGTCTTTTGGCAAGCACTATGTCAACGTCGAAAAACGGTATCAACGCGGTGAGATGGGCCTGGCATATGAGCTTGTGATTAATTCTAATCCCTGCATTGCTTACCTCATGGAAGAAAACAGCATGGCCATGCAAGCGCTGGTGATTGCCCATGCGTGCTACGGTCATAACTCATTTTTTAAAAATAATTATTTATTTAAAATGTGGACAGATGCCGATGCCATCATCGACTACCTCGTGTTTGCACGCCAGTACGTCAGCAGCTGTGAGGAAGCACACGGTATTGATGCGGTTGAAACCATTCTTGATGCCTGCCACGCCCTGATGAACTATGGGGTCGATCGTTACAAGCACCCACCACCGATTTCACTCCAAGAAGAAAAGTTACGGCAAAAAAACCGAGAAGCGTATCAGCAATCTCAAGTTAACGAGCTGTGGCGTACGCTTCCTCCAATAAAAGGCCGTGATACGTTGAAAAAGAAACCACGTTTTCCTGAAGATCCTCAGGAAAATATTTTATATTTTATCGAAAAAAATGCACCGTTGCTGGAGTCATGGCAACGTGAGCTGATTCGTATTGTAAGAAAAGTTGCACAATATTTTTATCCTCAAGGCCAAACCAAAGTCATGAACGAAGGCTGGGCCTGTTTTTGGCATTACACGCTCACGCATGCGCTGTATGACGAGGGGCTTGTCACCGATGAATTTATGCTTGAGATCATACAAAATCACAGCGGTGTGATTGCGCAACCTGCTTACAACAGCCCGTATTTTAATGGCATTAATCCGTATGCTTTAGGCTATAACATGATGCAAGATATTAAACGCATCTGTGAAGATCCAAGCGATGAAGACAAAAAATTTGCGCCGCTGCTTGCAAACACCGATTGGCTCACAAGCCTGGATCGTGCCATGCGTAACTATAAAGATGAGAGTTTTATTTCACAATTTCTCTCGCCACGCATCATACGCGAATTAAAATTATTTTTACTCTGCGATGATGACCAAGAACCTGAAATGCGCATTCATGCCATTCACGATGACTCAGGTTATGATACCGTCCGTGAGGCTTTATCACAGCAATATAATTTAGGAAATTTAGACCCTGATATTCAAATTTTTTCTGTTGATATCGAAGGCGATAGGTCGCTTACCTTGCACTACACGCAACATAACCGTGTACCCTTAGGAAAAACCACGCAAGAAGTTATGAAACATGTATATACTCTCTGGAAGTTCCCTGTGGCACTCAACACCGTAAGTACCACAGGCGAAATACTGCAAACGCATCATTGTCCCGAGAAAGAGGTCGCTAAATCTTCTGAAACAGAACACATGCCTCGGATATCATGATGAGCTGCAGAATCATCCGTCGCCCCAGTAAATATACCGAGCGAACTTACAAACGTTACCGAACTGGTCCTCGATACGCTTTCAGAATCAATAGGTGACGTTGACGCCTGGCTTATCCAAAAGTTCATGCCTAATAAAAACGAGGCACTGCCCGCAAACACCGTCAAAGCCACGGATAATACGGTGACTACAGCAACGGGTGGTAAGGCAATACTTGCAGATACCATGAGTGCCGTCAAAAGCTCAAGCGTGGCGTACGTCAACGCGGCATTCACAAGCGCATTGACTGACATACATAACAAGCCTACTAAAGCCCTATCCGAAGCCATCATTTCTTGCCATTTTTCACCAAACTGACCACACAGCTTGGTTAAATATGGCGCGTAAAAATTATATTCTGTAAATCCGCCAAAAAGAAAAGACACGGCCGCACCTATCGCAAGCGCAGGCACCGCTGCAACATGAAACAAAATTAACGTTTGGGCTAAGCTTAACGTAAACATCAAACTAAAAGCGAGTACATTGCCAACCGCAATCATATAACCACACCATTCACTGAAGCTTTGAGGCAAGCCTGTTGTCGGTCCATTTTTTGGATCCCATGCCGCGAGCCACGCTTCAAGCTCTTGAATCATGGTAATGATGGTTACAAAAAGCCCAAGCGCAACAGATACCATCGCGAGCGGACTTCCCATAGCAAACGTAAATGCCATTAAGCCAAACAGAACGCCCGTCCCAATAACAATAAAGCTACCACCCAAATACTTGGCTTGCTCTAACGAAGTTGCATTTTTATAATCAAAATATCCTGCGGCAATATACGCCTCATAATCTTGATATTGCCATCGAGCAGAAAAATCACCGAGTAAATCCATGTTCATTTTAAAATTAACCAAGCCACTGCAAAGACCGCCTGCACCAACTGCTGCAGCTTGCATCGCATACGAACCGTGATAACTCAGAGGCAAAACACTCTTAAGAAATGATTCAACCGCTTGATAATTTTGTACAGCAACACCCAACGCGCCAAGACCGGCTACTGCATAAGCTGTTGCGCTATTTTCACTAGGCATGAATCATCTCCTGGATATGCATATAAAATTAATATATATGCATAAAAAATCAAAATAAAAATAAATAATAAAATATTTATTCAAATATAGCAAGCCGGTATGCGGCGGCAGTAAATTCTAGATACCCTAAGGATACCTTATGTTTAAAGCAAGGTCAATTAAAGGCCGGTCGGCTTATTATTTACTCAGAAAAGCCACCTTCGTTTCGCTGGCTGATCTTCATGCTCACGCTTACGCTTCACCCCCAAGGATTCGACAAATCATGCTCCAAATCAAACAAATCTAAAACACGCCCCACCGTTTCGTTAATCATATCGTCAAGGCTTTTTGGCTGTTGATAAAACGCAGGCACCGGCGGATAAATAATCCCTCCCATTTCTGTCACCACCATCATATTTTTTAGATGCCCCAAATGCAGGGGTGCTTCACGTGGAACAAGTACCAAACGACGACGTTCTTTGAGCACGACATCCGCCGCACGTGTTAATAATTGATTAGAAACTCCATGTGCAATTTCAGCCAAGCTATTCATCGAGCACGGTGCAATGATCATGCCTAACGTTTTAAACGAACCACTTGCAATGCTTGCCGCAATGTTGGTGTTGGCGTGATACACATCTGCCAAAGATTTGAGTTGCGGAAGGCTTAAGTCCGTCTCATAGCTACGTGTTAACTGCCCGGCTTTGGTCACGACTAAGTGCGTCTCTATCGGCAGTGTTTTTAAGACTTCTAATAATCGAATGCCATAAATAATTCCTGAGGCACCGGTAATCCCAACAATTAACCGCGAAGCTACCATAAGATTCATGCTCTCTTTAATTTATTCAAGTGAAGTTTATTGTATAAGAATAGGGTATAATTTTCCTTTTAATTTAACTCTGTGGATTTATTTGCTCATGACAACACCTCGTCAGATGCTGGTCACCAGCGCGCTCCCTTATGCCAACGGCCCCCTACATCTCGGCCATTTACTTGAGCATATTCAAACCAATATTTGGGTGCACACACACAACATGCTCGGACACCACTGCATCAGTGTCTGCGGTGATGACGCGCATGGTACACCCATTATGCTCAAAGCTGAACAACTTGGCATCACGCCCGAAGAGCTGACCACCCAAATTAAAGCCAGTCACGAACATGATTTTAATGCGTTTGGTGTGCATTATGATTGCTATCACACCACAAATTCCGAAGAAAACAAAACCCTTGCTGAAGAAACCTACAGACGCCTCGAAGCCAACGGCGACATCATCAAAAAAACGATTCTTCAGGCGTATGATCCCGTCAAACAGATGTTTTTAGCTGATCGTTACATCAAAGGCCATTGCCCACGATGTGACGCAGCAGACCAATACGGTGATAATTGTGAAGCCTGCGGTGCAACGTATGATCCCACCGACTTAAAAAATCCTATATCCAGCCTATCTGGCGCCACACCCATTGAAAAAGAATCGGAACATTACTTTTTTGATTTGACACGCTATGAAGCATTTCTTAAAACCTGGACACGCAGCGGCAGCCTTCAACACGAAGTGGCTAATAAATTAAGTGAGTGGTTTGAAACTGGCTTAAAAGCCTGGGATATTTCACGTGATGCGCCATATTTTGGCTTTATGATTCCAGGCACCTCCAATAAATACTTTTATGTATGGCTTGATGCACCGATTGGCTACATGGCAAGCTTTAAAAAATACGGTGACGAGAAAAATATCTCGTTTGATGCGTTCTGGGACAAAAACAGTACGGCTGAACTTTATCATTTTATTGGTAAAGATATTATGTATTTTCATACGCTGTTTTGGCCCGCCATGCTTTCAGGCAGCGGACGACGTCTACCGACGGCTATTTATACCCATGGATTTTTGACCGTGAATGGCCAAAAAATGTCGAAATCACGTGGCACGTTTATTGAAGCGCGAAAATATTTACAGCATTTAAATCCTGAATACTTACGCTACTTTTTTGCTGCCAAACTCAACGGCCGTGCCGACGATTTAGATCTTAATCTTGACGAATTTATGCAGCGTATTAATTCGGATTTGATCGGAAAAATTGTAAATATTGCTAGCCGATGTGCGGGCTTTATTAACAAACGCTTTGACAACCAACTTTCAGGTACACTCGACAATCCGGAGTTGTTTAACACGGTACTAGCCGCACGTGAAGGCATTGCGGATGCCTATGTCAAACGAGATTATGCGCATGCCATTCGACAAGTTTTAGAAGCCGCCGCACATATTAATCAATACATCGATGCCGAAAAGCCTTGGGTACTTGCCAAAGATCCCGAGCAACTCGAACGCGTGCAATCCATTTGTAGCCAAGGCCTAAATTTATTTAGGCTGCTCATCACGTATTTGAAACCGGTATTACCGAGGATGGCACAAGACTCAGAAGAATTTTTAAACTGTGAGCCACTCACTTGGCAAAATATAGAAACGCCGTTACTCAATCACAGCATCAAAAAATTTAAGCCACTGATGACACGTATCGAGCAAGCAAGCTTAGACGCGCTGATTGCGCCCGAAGTGGTGTAGCATCATGCAAAAACCGACCGTACAAGACCTGGATGCAGTGCTTCCACAAACCCAATGTGGTGAGTGCAGTTATCCAGGCTGCCTACCGTATGCTGAGGCCATGATTCACGGGCAAGCCAGCATCGATCGCTGCCCACCGGGTGGCGTTACCACGCTCAAGGCCCTGGGAAAGCTGCTTGATGTTGATCCAGAGCCTTATCTTCAAGCGGTTGAACAGGCAACTCGGCCACCTCAACGCGCGGTGATTCGTGAAGATGAGTGCATTGGCTGCACCAAGTGTATTCCAGCTTGCCCTGTAGACGTCATTATTGGCAGTGCGAAGCAAATGCACACCGTTTTAGCGCACGAGTGCACAGGCTGTGGTTTATGCGTTGACCCATGCCCGGTTGATTGCATTGATTTGATTGAACAGCCAGCTGAAACTTACGACCGTGACCTTGCACGTGAACGTTTTCAAGCAAAAAATATCCGCTTGCTTCGTGAACAACAAGAAAAAGAGCGACTGTATCGCGAAAAACGTCAAATCAAACAAGCTCAAAACGATCCTGAACAAAAAGATGCAAACGCCAAACGTGCATATATTTTGGAAGCCATGGCTCGAGCGAAAGCACGTAAAAAATAAACACGCTTTATCTTGCTAAGTAATATTATTCCACGTTTTTTACCGGCCTCATCCAATCGGATAGCGTGTGCTGCTTCGATATCGTAAGCGTTAAACCACCCGCAGGTACCGATTTTCGAATGCTACTGCCCGCGCCAATCGTTGCATTTTTTCCAACGGTGACCGGTGCAACAAGCTGCGTGTCCGAACCAATAAACGCGCCATCTTCAATCACCGTTTGATGCTTATTAACCCCATCATAATTACAGGTAATCGTACCGGCGCCTATATTCACCTTTTGGCCAATCGTGACATCACCTAAATAACTCAAATGACTGGCTTGACTGTCTGTATCAAATACCGCTTTTTTTGTTTCAACAAAATTACCAATTTTACAACGATCACCTAAGATGGTACCGGGTCGAATACGTGCAAAAGGCCCAATTTTGCAAAACTCACCAATCACACAGTCATCCAGAACAGAATGCGCCTCAATCACCGTATGATCACCAAGCGTCACGTTTTTTAAAACACAATTAGCTCCAATACGACAATTTTGGCCAATATGCACCGTACCTTCAAAAATTATGTTTGGCTCTAAATAAACATCTTGTCCACATGTTAATTCGCCACGAATATCAATACGTGATTTATCGGCAAGCGTCACCCCCGACATTAAAAGCTCGGTTGCACGTTGTTCCTGCCAAATGCGCTCAAGGCCCTCTAATTGCACACGATCATTCACGCCTTGAATCATCCACGACGCAGGTGCATGAACGCACGTGATGGGACAGTTTTCTTCTGCGGCCATCCCCATAATATCTGTTAAATAATATTCCTTTTGAACATTGCTATCGCTTAATTTAGGAAGCCAAACGGCTAAATCAGACGCCGCAGCACAACAGGTCCCACTATAGACTTCTTTGATTGCACGCTGGGCTTCTGTTGCGTCTTTTTCTTCAATCACACGAGAAATACGTCCATTCACATCTCGAATGATGCGCCCAAGCCCCGTCGGATTCGGTAAAAATGCGAGTAAGAGTGCTAGCGGCGCTTGCCTTGATGGTGAGTTAGGTTGCGCTTGGGCCACCAGCGCTTGCAACAAATCAAGCTGAATAAGCGGCACATCCGCCGACAACACCAGCACACGCGCGTCATCAGGAATATGGGGTAAAGCCTGCATCACAGCATGCCCAGTACCCAGTTGCTCTTGTTGCCAAACCCAATGAACGGGTCTATCCTGAAACGCTTGCTGTATACGCTCACCTTCATAGCCAATAATCACATGAATGCCGTCTGGTTTAAGTGCCTTTGCCGTATCTAACACGCGCTCGAGCATAGGTTTTCCGGCAAGCTTATGCAGAACTTTTGGTGTGCTTGAACGCATGCGCGTGCCGTTACCTGCCGCTAAAATAACTAAATGCAGTGACATATTGTTTATTCCCTTATGATTATTTATCTTTCAATATTTTACGTTATGATAACGGATTATTTCTGCGCGACAAACACAAAGGTTTTATTTATCCAGTAATTCAAAAAAACACAAGACACATCAGCCATAAATTTTGCCAATACGACATAGGGAACACCATATAACAACATCATCAGGGCCATCGATGACAACGGAATATTCAATAGAGAGAGCATAAAAAAGCGACGCGCTTGCGCTGCGCGATCTTTTTTATGATTGGATTTAAACGTAATATTTCGATGGGCTACAAAAGCAAAAACACCCCCGGCTAATTTCCCCAGAATATTCGCTATCATTGGATTCAGCATAAAAAATCCAAGCATCACAAGAAAGCTGCCCATATCAATCACATACGCGAATAACTGAATCATTATATAACGAAAAAATTTCATGGGTACCTTTGAAATAAAATTTACTGACTCAAACTCAATTCTCCCACAAGATCACGTGTCATCTCAGCTTTAACTTGATTTACATCACTAGACTTACTTAGCAAATATAGAAGCTTGCAATAAATAGCCTCCGGCGTCATGTCGTGCCCACTCACAAGCCCCGCACTGATCAAGGAATGCCCGGTGGCATATTGTTCCATTTTAACATGCCCGTGAGCACACTGACTGCTATTCACAAGAATGACGCCACGCGCCGAGGCTTCAGCTAACATCGCTAAAAAACGTGGTGAATTGTTTGGGGCATTACCTAATCCGTAAGTCTCAAGCACCAGCGCTTGAAGCGGCATCTGAAGCAAGGTTTCTAACACCTCCATCGCCGTACCCGGACAAAGTCTAAAGTTTGCGATGCATTGTGGATGCAACGGCTGCCAGTGAAATGGCGCCGTGGGCTCAGGCAATAACAGGCCATTGGCCATATTAATGCTTTGTCCTATTTCGGCTAAATGCGGAAAATTAGGTGAATCAAACGCATCAAACCGTGTGGAGCTTATTTTTTGGGTACGATTACCACGCAACAAGCTTTGATTGAAATAAACACAAACTTCATGAATGGGTCTATGGGCACATAGCCAAAGTGAGGTGAGTGCATTATCAAGGGCGTCGTTTCGTAATTCAGATAACGGGATTTGTGAGCCAGTAAGAATCACCGGTTTACTCAAATTTTCAAGCATAAACGACAGAGCTGAGGCGGTGTATGCCATGGTGTCAGTGCCATGAAAAATAACAAATCCATCAAATTGATCATAATGATGGCTAATATCTGCGGCGAGTTGATTCCAATCTTCATGGGTTAAATTAGAAGAATCGAGCAACGGTTGGTATTCAAGTACTTCATAATCAGGCATATCGGCATGTGAAAAAGCCGGAATTGCACGCAGTGCTTGCTCAACATGATTCGCTTTAGGTTGATAACCTTCGCGCGTTTTAACCGAGCTAATGGTACCCCCGGTGTTTAATATCAAAATATTTTTTTTCAACGCCCGCCCCCCAGGCCACGCATTTTAGCTGCCTTTGTGTTTCAATTATAATCAATAAAGACGGTTTATTCCACTAAATTTGCCAAGCCCTTGTCTTTTATGAAAAAATCTCTAACTATTCTTAAACACGTGTGTTATTAACCTGGATTAATACTATTATGGTCGTCGACCGCGCTGGATACAGACTCAACGTAGGCATTATTTTAATCAATGAGTCGGGACGCGCTTTTTGGGGCAAACGCCAAGGGCATGATTCATGGCAATTCCCACAAGGCGGTCTTGCCACCGGTGAAACTGCCGAAGAAGCCATGTTTCGTGAACTTCGCGAAGAAGTCGGTCTTTCGCCCGAAGATGTCAGCATGTTAGGTGTGACCCGACGATGGCTGAAATACCGCCTTCCGAAACAATACTTGCGTCACGGTAGCACACCGCTTGTGATTGGACAAAAGCAAAAATGGTTTCTTTTAAAGCTTGAAGCCAACGAACAAAAAATTCGTTTAGATCTGTTTGATTCCCCCGAATTCGACAGTTGGCGCTGGATAGACTACTATGAGCCGCAAGATCATGTCATCTTTTTTAAACGTCACGTGTACGTTCAAGCGCTCAAGGAACTTGCGTCTTGCGTAAAAAAACGTCCACGTCACCTAACGCGACACACTCGAGGTCACCATGCGCGTCAATAGCCTATGCTGAAATTGCTCAAACGCATCGTTCAAGATGTTACCACGGCCAACGATCTCACGGGTGCGCTTTCTACATTAGTTCAACGTATTCATGAAGCCATTCATGTGGACGCTGTTTCTGCCTTTCTTATTGATGATAAGCGTGGCGAATATGTTTTAATCGCAACCGAGGGGTTAGATAAAAAATCTGAGTTTAAAGTACGTGTGCCCCTGAATAAAGGCCTCATTGGTTTAGTCGGGCAACGTGAAGAACCACTCAACATAAGCAATGCTCGCGAACACAAAGCGTTTATTAAAGACCCCCTCTTTGCTGAAGAAGCACTGCATGCCTTTCTTGGCGTACCCATTTTACAGCACCGAAAATTGTACGGCGTTCTTATTGTACAGCAAGTGGAAAAACGTGAGTTTGATGACGCTGAAGAAGCGTTTCTTATCACCCTAGCAGCCCAGCTAGGTGGTATTATTGCGCACGCTGATGCAACCGGTGAGCTTGCTAAGCTCACGAAGCCCAAAACATCTAAAGCAAAAAAACACGAAGTAACGCATCTCACCCTAAGCGGTATAGCATCCGTTCCAGGTGTTGCGATAGGAAGCGCGGTTGTAATTACTCCACCGGCAGATATTGACGCCGTGCCGCGGCAATTAACCGACGATGTTGAGCATGAAATCGAACTGTTTCATCAGGCGTTAGATGCAGCTCGAGAAACCATGCACCAACTAAGCCGGCGCATGCATGCAAGTGTTTCTGAACATGAGCATTCTCTCTTTGATGTCTATTTGCGTATTTTAGATAAAGAAAATTTAGGAGCTGAAGTTGAACGCAGTATTCGAGACGAAAAACTCTGCGCTCAAAGTGCGCTCGCTGTCGTCATCAAGCGACATATTTTTGCTTTTGAAGAGATGAAAGATGACTACCTCCGTGAACGTGCCAGTGATTTTCGCGATCTTGGGCGACGCGTCCTGGCCGAATTACAATCGTCAGAAGACCTCGACATCATTTATCCTAAACGTACGATTTTAATTGGTGAAGAAGTGTCTGCCGCCGCGCTTGCAGAGGTGCCCGAAGGTCAATTAGTCGGTGTTGTTTCAAGTAAAGGCAGTAATAACTCTCACGTCGCCATTTTAGCGCGTGCCTTAGGCATTCCCACAGTCATGGGCGTACGTGGCTTTAAATTAGATGAAGTCTCCAAACGCGCGATTGTGGTCGATGGTTATTATGGACACGTCTTTATCTCACCGTCTAAATCACTGGTCGCCGAATATAAGCTTTTAGCCCAAGAAGAAGCTGAGCTGAATCAAAGCTTGGTTAAACTCCGAGATAAGCCTGCCGAAACAACCGATGCGCATCGTATCAAATTACATGTGAACACGGGGCTTGCACTGGATACAGGCCTCTCGATGAGTGTTGGTGCCGAGGGCGTTGGCCTCTATCGTTCTGAAGTTCCGTTTATGACGCGCGACCGTTTTCCGTCAGAAGATGAGCAATACGTGATTTATCGACAAATTCTCACCGCCTTTGCTCCCCGCAGTGTCACCATGCGAACACTGGATATCGGTGGTGATAAACCGCTGCCTTATTTTCCTATTGAAGAAGAAAACCCTTCGCTTGGGTGGCGTGGCATTCGCGTAACCCTCGATCATCCCGATTTATTTTTACTGCAAGTGCGCGCGATGATGCGAGCAAGCCAGGGGCTTAATAATTTACGTATTTTGCTCCCGATGATCACGACATTAAACGAAGTGGACGAAGCGCTTAAACTCATTAACCAAGCTTATGCAGAACTGATCGAAGAAGGCTGTCTCATTGAAAAGCCTGAATTAGGCGTGATGATTGAAGTCCCTGCTGCCGTCTATTTGGCCGAAGCGATTGCACGACGTGTCGATTTTCTTTCTGTTGGCACCAATGATCTAACACAATATTTATTGGCCGTTGATCGCAACAATGCGCGTGTTTCCAATCTATACGATGCGCTGCATCCGGCCATACTTCAAATGCTTCTCAAAGTGATTGAAGGGGGACACGCAGCCGGCGTTGATGTGAGTTTGTGTGGCGAGATGGCCAGCGACCCGTATGCTGTTATTTTATTACTGGCGATGGGGTTTGATTCTTTGAGTATGAACTCAGCCAGTCTGCCGCGTATCAAATGGATTATTCGAAGCTTTTCGATTGCAAATGCACGTAAAATTTTGGCTGATGTTCTCAAACTTGAACACGCATCCGATATTCGATTGCACCTGCAAAAAGCACTCGAGTATGAAGGCTTAGGTGGCTTAATTCGCGCCGGTAAATCTTAAGGAAATATTGCTCTATGCTAACCTACCCCTCCATCGATCCTGTTGCCTTCTCTCTCGGCCCCTTACGGGTTCATTGGTACGGACTCATGTATTTACTGGGTTTTGCTGGGGCCTACGGGCTTGCGCACTGGCGTGTTCAACGTCAGAACCTCCGATGGTCTTCGGAGCAAATCGGCGATCTCATCTTTTATTTGGCTTTGGGTGTTATTATTGGCGGACGGTTAGGCTACCTTGTATTTTATCAAACCGCCGCGTTTATCCATGCGCCATGGATTGTTTTTCGAATATGGGAAGGTGGTATGTCGTTTCATGGCGGCTTGCTTGGCGTGATCGCTGCCTTAGCTTTGTTTGCTCATAAACAAAATAAAAGCTTTTGGGATGTGGCTGATTTTACAGCACCGTTGGTACCCTTTGGTCTTGGCGCCGGACGCGCTGGAAACTTTATCAATGGTGAACTTTGGGGACGTGTCACCGATCTCCCTTGGGGTATGGTTTTTCCCTTGGCAGGCCCTGAACCTCGCCACCCTTCGCAGCTTTACGAAATGGCGTTAGAAGGCCTGCTGCTTTTACTGCTGCTGGCGTGGTACAGTCGAAAATCTCGTCCCGCTGGCACGATATCTGCCGTATTCTTGATGAGTTATGCTGTATGCCGCTTTATGATAGAATTTCTACGTGAACCCGACGTGCAGCTTGGATTTATCGCATTTCGTTGGCTGACCATGGGGCAATTATTATCCATACCCATGTTTCTTTTTGGTTTTTATTTGTGGTGGACAAAACGTTATGAAAACATACCTCAACCTCATTGAACATATTTTAAGCCATGGCGTTCTCAAGGGAGATCGTACAGGTACCGGTGTGTTATCTGTATTTGGTTACCAAATGCGTTTTAATTTAGCGGATGGTTTTCCATTGGTCACGACCAAAAAACTTCATCTTAAAAGCATTGTTCACGAGCTGCTTTGGTTTTTACAAGGCGACACCAATATAAAATACCTCCACGAGAACGGGGTATCCATTTGGAATGCATGGGCCGATGAAGCTGGAAATCTTGGACCTGTTTATGGCCATCAATGGCGAAGCTGGGGTAAAAAAGACGGTCAAGTGATTGATCAAATCACCGAAGTTATTGAACAGATTAAAACCAATCCTGACTCACGGCGCCTGATCGTTTCTGCTTGGAATGTTGGTGAATTAGATGACATGGCACTGCCTCCATGCCACCTATTATTCCAATTTTATGTCGCCGATGGCAAACTTTCATGCCAACTCTATCAACGATCGGCCGATGTTTTTTTAGGCGTCCCGTTTAACATCGCCTCTTACGCTTTACTCATGCACATGATTGCACAGCAATGTGATTTAGATGCGGGAGAATTTATTTGGACCGGTGGTGACTGTCATCTGTATCAAAACCATGTGGAGCAAGCCCGTACACAGCTCGATCGCACGCCTCGTGCTTTACCTACGCTCGCTATCCATCGCAAACCCGACTCTGTTTTTGACTATGTGTTTGATGATTTTTCGTTTTTAAATTATGATCCGTATCCGACGATAAAAGCACCTATTGCCGTATAGCATCAATCGTATTTCAACGGTGCAGGATCGACAAGCTCTTATACCATGTTCATACACTTGGTGTAAGACATGAACATGGTTAAGTACGTTTATGTTTACAACTCCGATTTTATGACATCTTGTTGGAAAAAGAACCTTCCAAATAATCCGTTGCAAAACCTTCGGAAAAACCTTCGGATTGAAGTGAAAAGAAATTAACCGCTCCCCTGAGTTGTCTTCGATCGGTTGTATCTTTAACCTTCCATTGACAAACCCCTGAATCAAACGCATTCGGTCTAGAACAACCGACGACTTCAATATCAGGCTCTCCATTCTCTGAGTTTTTAGGTCTCGCTTTTAAAACACAATTTTGCTTCTGACTAAGACTGTCATACCATGAAAAAGGGTAAGAAACCGTCGTATTTCCAGGAACATCCACATGAATAGAGGCACCATCATAAAGCGTACCAAAACTACCTTCAAAATACATCGCAGAACCTGATTTATTTGTTACCCGATTACTCGTACATTGATTGTCTAAAAAATCATCTGCCCATGTCAACCCAACCGCAAGGCCAATGACAAGCGACACGGCACAACAAACAACAACAGCTTGAGCCCCGGTTTTAGCCGCACCTTGCATGCATTGTTGCATAACGCCAGAACACATTTCGAACGTGCTGGACATGGAACTGTTTTGCTTATGACCTTGGTCCAAGGATTGGCTTTCTATATCTACACCACCTATCATATTTTATCTCACTCTAGTTAATTAAAATCGCTAAGGGGCCAAAATTATACACCTTTATTTAAATAAAAAATACTCATTATGAGAAACTTTTCCGCTCACTTGTGTTTGAATCGATTTTTCTTTAAGATTTAAATCTTAATCTAATTGTGAGACTGTTACTTAAATAGGGTTTATGGTATGAATAAAAAGACAATGAGCAATGTTAATATTCCAAACAGGCTTCCCCAGTTATTTCTTATCCTTTTATCCCTGCCCTTTATTGGTTTGCTCGAGTTGGTTCTTTGCCTCATCGGGATGTCAGAAAATAATCAGAATACACCACAACAAGATAACCAACAGCATGAAGAAGCAATAACAGATAAAGATGAAAAATTAGAGGGGGTTCTTGCGAACACCCCTTAAGAAGCAGGCATGCCTACCTCAAGATAGGTTCGCATTTTTTTCATCGCATTTTCTCAACCGTTACCCCGCTATTTAAGCTCAGATAACGATCCACTGTTTCAATTCCACCGCTGGAAAGCGAATTCGCGCCTCATTGGAACAGTCAGACGGGAGTTACTGGATAAAACCTGTTTTGGAATACTCATGGCTTGCAAAATAAGTTAAACTCCTTTCAACACTACTACAATATGGTGATTGTAAAGTAACGCCGCGATAAAAGGCAAATGAACAGCCCAGTTATATGATTCCAATTGAGCACTATTACTGGAAAAAGCATTGCCATGGTTTATTCCAATTACCCATGGCCGCATAAACTCATCATCAAGAGAGAAACACGTATGTCACGATATCTTGACCCCAAGGCCGATGTGGTCTTTAAAAAAATCTTTGGCGACCACCCGAAACTTTTAATGAGCTTTTTAAATGCGTTGCTTCCGTTGCCTTCGAATAGCCCGATTGTGTCGTTAACGTACCTTCAAAACGAACAGGTCCCAGCTATTCCTGAATTCAAGCGAACGATTGCTGATGTAAAGTGCACCGATGCCAAGGGTCGTGTCTTTATTGTTGAAATGCAAATGAATTGGACCGATCATTTTAAACAACGGTTGCTCTTTGGAACCAGTCAAGCAT
>JAACPN010000027.1 GCA_009995425.1 Legionella sp.
TGAGTAGCCTATTGAATTTTTTGTTTAAATGCCAGAGTTCGAAGCGATAAATTCAAAATTAGAATTGCTGGGTCTTAGCGCAGCGCCTTGACATTATGACGTTGTTATTAAAGCATCATGATGTGTTTAAATTAAAAGATAAAGCCGGTAATTTGCCGCTTCATTTAGCCGCAGCATACGGGTCACTCGATATGGTGAAGGCGTGTTTTGAGGGGTACACAGACGGGATTAATCTTCCTAATGAGCAGGGCAAGACACCTCTTGATTTGGCTGAACAACGTAATTTTCCTGAGGTTCAAAGTTATTTACGTGAACACGGCGGGACGCATGGTCCTGCCGGTTCGTTGGGTGACACCTATATCGCCGGCCAAAATCATTTTGGCATGAGCTAGATAGGTTTATTTAGGCGGCGAGTGAGGCAGCTTCTGCTGTGGCCATCATCGCCTCACTGGTGGTGCGTCCACTAAAAAAGCGCATGATGCTGGATGTTTCTTCTAATTGAAATTCATCATCATACCCACGTCGCATGCGACTCACCTCAGAAAACGATACCTGATGTTCTTCACCATGATAAAATAGGCTGTATTTACGCTCTAATAAGCCTGCAAATGTAGGCTCTGCTTCTGCTTCTGATCGAGTTTCAGCACGGACATCTTCTTTAACGCGTGATAAAAGTGTTCGCAAGACCTCGCTTTTTTCTTGAGCAGAAACAGCATCGATGCTATCCAAGCGAATAAGAATATTTTCACAGGTATTTTCTAAAGTGTTATGACGGTCTGCGCTTACCCCTAGAGACGATAGCGTGGCCGTGATCATATCAAAGCCCCTACGGAGCGTGTTACATAACGCACAGACAACATCATAAGCGTTATAGGCGCTGATGGCTGTGTTGCCTATGAGATCTAAACCAAAGAAAGCCCATGACAACCAGGGAAGAAAGGCCACAAACCACAGACCTAGGCCTGTGAATGTTAAAGACTCATGGCCTGTCCACAAGAGAGCCAAGCCGATTAAAAATAGTGGCCAAAAAATAGGTTGAATGAGCGATGAAATCATGGGTACAAGCCATGTAAATGCCGCATAATCAATTCCCAAAGAGAGTAACGAACGCGCTAACCGGAAACATGCTTTTGCTATCAGGATGATGTCTTGCCACAAGCGATCAAAGCTGGTTTGGTAAGCATGGTACTGCGTAAATCCTGCAAACCATGTGTTGGTTTTTGCTAGGTAGGTGACTGCATTTTTTTTATCCTGTGGGTTGGTGAGCCACGAAAAATCTGCCTGCTCACAGGCACGTCGTCTCATCGCGAGAGGGGATTGATTCCAGTCAGAGGTTAACTCCGTGTTGAGTTCAGCATGAAATTGCTTCAAGTCACGTATGGCGCCGTCATACTCAAAAAACGGCAGGGGTGCTAAGCCAGCTTGTTTTCGTTGTTCAATGATGTTCAGCAATTGCAATGGGTTAAGTTGATTCACATGTGCAATAAATTCTTGTGTTTCAATCCGCTCTTGGTGCCAGTTAAAATTATCTGAAATAATGTGAGTCAAGTCATTGAGCGAGGTGGCCACCACATCAGTAAAGCGCGTGTCGTTTTTTAATTCAACAGGAAGTACCGATATGAGTGCTGGCTTTTTGTGAAGCTGACTTAATGCAAGCTCCGGATAACATGTCAATATTGATACATGTTGTTTGAGCGTTTTGTGCATGACGCCTAGGTCTTCTTGTTTAAATGCATGGTGGACTGCGAGGAGATCGTCGCGTTCGATGCCTTTCTTGATACGTATATTTTGATGGGCATCAGGATTTTCTGCCACCTCATCTACGCTTACATAATACCCGTCGACAACGAGTTTATTACGTACAAGTTGTTTGATCATGACTTCAATATCGTGTTTGGTTTTGAGTGTAAAGCTTGCGCCATCAGCGGATAATGTACCAAAAGAGTGAATATAACCCTCAGTAGTATCAACACCTTGAAAATGGCCGTCGATCGATGTTACAAGAGCAGATATTTGATCGCTAGGGATAGTCAGTTTACTCGCGGCCCAAGCTGCGCTATTGATGCCAAGTGTTGATGCGATTTCGCCTAAATAATAATTCGTTAGGGTCTCGATGCTTTGTTTTTCATAGTTACGAAACCGTGCGGGGTAATGTTCTTGAAAAAAAGCGATGGTTTTATTTGTTGGAAATAGATACGCGAAGGCATCTGAAATTTCTGCTTCGATGGTAATGCCTAAATCCGCTTCATTTGCTGAAGTGGTTAGAGTGTTTAGAGTATGAACATTGTGAGTGTCTTCAGTAAAAAATTGAGCGATTTGATCTAAATAAGTTTGCCGATTTTGTTGATATTGTAGGTGGAGTTCATGCAGGGTATTGCAGCGTGCTTTAGAAAGCTCATTTTTTATCCAATCGCTGTCTTTTTTATATTCTTGCAAGACGGCACGAAATTGACTATTGATGCCGGTTTCGCATACGCCCATGGCTTCTTGAATGGCGTTTAGCAAATTTTTTTTTTGATGCATCTCTGAGTTGATATTCTGAATTAGTCGTGGTGTATAAAAAATAAAAATTCTCAAAATAATTAACGCATTGCTTCAGACTCAAGTTGTTTTCGCTTTCGGCTGTATCTTCACGCTTGCTTTTAAACTCTTCGAGTTGATCTTGTAATTTTTGCCGAGTTAAATCATAAGGCATGTGTGAATGTTCTAATGCTTTGGTAAATGCCGTCATCAGAACAGGCCATTTTTGATGGGCATCATACGTTGAGTAACTGGGGTCTAATGTCAGAAGATGTTTGTCTTTTGCTTGAGTGTAAACTTCGTATTGGGGAACATGATAAAATTTATCGGTTGGAAGGTACGCTGTATGGTTGCTTATCATAAATTTAACCCCTGATTGATTGAAAATTAATGCGTGCCATTGTACATTATTATCCCCTTGTGTCAATTTTTTATCTTAAGTTAAGCTTGACGAGATGATTTTATGGTCTAGTATTGAACATGTAGGCCTGCTTTTAGATCTACAGCAAAAGATAATCTTGAAGGAGAATATCATGAGCAACATGTTTAATTTATCTAAAGTTATGATGGGGGTCGCTTCATTGACCTTAAGTGCCGGAGTTTGTGCGGGTTCAGTGTTTACGCCTGTGACGGATCCGTTAGAAGATGTCGCCAATTGGTTCGGTACCACAACACATGCCATGGTCGCACCGGTTGCTGGTTGGGGGATGGATGACGGCAATCAACCCGATTATATGGTGCATGACAAAGACACACATCACGTGGAATTTTTAGATGGTGTTGATAAAGGCCATATGGTTTCTGATGACGGTGATATGATGTATAAGCATGAATGCAGAAAAGGTGATAAAATCACGAATTTACATACCAACCGATCAGGTATAATCAAAGGTGTAAAAGATCACGGTACGATGGATGTCATGATGCCAAATGGCAAAACCGTACGTTATCAGTATGTTAATTATAAAATCACACCATTAAAATAATAAAAATAATAAAAATAATAATCAATGATAATGCGAGGTACAGAGCAGGGCTGGATGCAGTCCTGCTTTGTTGTTTTAGACTATACTTAGTGCAATACGGGAATAAAAAGCTTTTTAAGGAGCGTGAACCCCATGAATATTCAAAAAGGCTTTACCATGATTGAGTTGGTTATGGTCATCATGATTTTAGGCATTCTTGCTATCGTGGTGGTGCCTCGATTTATCGAGCTGCAAGCGAATACTCAACAAGCCGCTGTCGATGGTATGGCGCGTTCACTGATGTCTGCTAACATGATGAATCAGGCCGCCTGCTCACCGCATGACAGCAGTGCGGGTGAGGCGAAATGCATGAAGGTTTCAAAATGTTCCGATCTTGCTGTGTTAGTTAAGCCAATGTTGCACTTAAGAGCAGCAGGAGATGCAATTGCCAATCACTACAATCTTGCAATGGATAAGGTCGTGCTGACTAACGGTGATGAAGTCACCTGCACGTTGCAATACCGAAAAAAAGGTACGGCGTATACATCCACGTTCCTGGCAACAGGCGCTGGACATGATGCTTAATCTTGATTGAGCTTTTGTTTTATTTTGCTGATGAGGTAGGGAATAGAACACCAGCCGATTACGCCTTCAATCACGAGTACAGCCCCCAAGATCATAAAAAAGAGTTTGCTCATACCGAATAGCGCAGCTAAAAAAATGGCAGTGCCAATAATCGAGCGATTAATGCGGTCGGTTTTATCAATATTGCATTGTTTTATAAGCATCATAGCTTCTCTCTAAAATTATATTAATTAAAAAACGCATGAAGATTAGCCTCTTGCGTCAGCGTGTCTTCATAGCCTAATTTTATAAGTTCTTGTGCAAATTCTTTTTCAAATAAAAGAAAACTGAGTAAGTCCCCTGAGTGTTCTTGGGCGCCGAGCATATTTAAGCACACGCGCAATAAGGTAGGCATGGTTAGATATTTATTTTGTGCCATTTGAGCGACGTTGGTGCTTGGACGAAGATGACATGTTTCAACCGGACGCCACGGTGAATGGCGTTTTTTCCAGATAGAAAGTAGACGCGCAATGTCGTTCATGCGATTAACGTTCTCAATATCACGATCCAGATTATCTAAAAATAAACCGTTGAGCATATTGCCTAGAATATGAGCAAACCCAATGTCTTTACTCTGCAGTTTTTCCGGTTGAATGGCTGAGGGAACAGGCCGTGTGCCGATGATTAAGATTTTTTCAACATGGAAGCGAAGCGGGCCGCGTAATGGTGAAACTAAGCCCATGCTGCCATCGCCGTAATGCAGGCCATTAACCGTCACGGTGGGAAAAAAGAGGGGCAAGGCACTGGATGCCAGGATGTGATCCGCGCGAAGCGTTGTGCGCTGACTGGTATGACGAGGGTAGAACCAATCATCAAAATGGGGAACGTGGTGTTGATAAAATGAGACGGTACGCTGAGTTTCGTAGCAATTGGTAATCACCTCCATGGTTTCAAGTAAGCCATTTTCTATATTTTGATGAATTTTTTCAAAATCGATGTGCTTTTGTATAAAGGCATGTAAAGGTGTGGTGTCCAGTAGATAACCGGATTTACGCTGTTTAATCATGAAGCGTGTTAAATTGCGTGCGACGGACTTTCCGAGCTCATAATTGCTCGCATTGTAAATTTCTTGACAGTGAATATCATGCCACAAAGCTTCAAGTTTTTTGACGGCGGCACCAAAGTCACCTGCATTTTCGGCAAGAATAGCCGCATTAATACTGCCAACGCTCACGCCGCTTATCATGCTAAAGGGAAGCGTTTTGCTTTGAAAAATATGATGAATGGCTTTTAGGACCCCCGCTTGATAAGCCCCACGAGCGCCACCACCGGCCAAATAAAGTGCTGTTTTAGCCATACATACGTTCCGTGTAAAATAATATCGTCTATTCAAGAACTATAGTTGAGGGGAGTGGTTAATATCAAGTGAAGTTACCAATTTAGCGTGGTTTTTACGAAAGGAATGGTGATTTTACGTTGTGCTGCGAGCGAGGCGTGATCCAGCTGGTCAAGCAAGGTGTGTAAGTCGTGCATGTTGCGCGCACTGCGGTTTACTAAATATTGAGCAACGGGTTCGGGTAATTCAAAACCACGTTTACGCGCCTGAGCACGGAGTGTTTTAATTTTATCCGCGTCTTTGAGTTCGTGAATTTGCATCACAAGACAGGATGTGAGTCGGGAACGCAAGTCAGGGAGAGCAATGGGCGTATGCTGAGGCGGTCGTGAGCTTGCAATCATCATGGTGCTTGTGCCTGCATCACGAATACGATTATATAAATGAAATAAAGCTTCTTCCCAAGCGGTGTTGCCTGTAATCGCATCAAGTTCATCGATGCACAGCAGTTGATGCTCATCTAAATCATGAATAATCGCAGGATCCCATGTTTTTAGTGTATCCAGTGGCAAATAAAGGCTCGATTTATCTTGGCTTAATAAGTGTTGACAACACGCTTGTAAAAGATGTGATTTCCCACTTCCTGCTGCACCCCATACATAGATGAAGCGTTCACCGGCGCCTGAAAGTGAAGAGGTAATTTCTTGCTGAAGTAATGTATTTTCACCCCAGCCAAAATCAGCAAAGGTTGCCTCAAGGTTGGGTTGAATGGCGAGTGCGAGTTGACGGTTCATTGTGGCGTCGGCGTGCTGGCGAACGCATGTTTGGCGCCCGTCCAAAAGTAGTCAATATAACTGGTGGTCGTGGTCACCGAGGTAAGGCCTATGAGTACGTAGGTTAATGTTGTTGCATGCGGGATGGTGTTGACAAAGGCGAGTTTAGTTAAGCAAAAAACAACGAGGCCAAGTTGCAGCGCGGTGTTAATTTTACTGAGCATCGTGGGTTTAAATTCAATACGTTGCTGCGGAACGAATCGATGCCACATGAGCACGCCGAGCGATATGGTGACATCGCGACAGAAGACCAAAATAACCAACCACCAAGGCAGTTGTTTCATGAATGCGAGTGAGACGAAGCTTGAAGCGATTAATAATTTATCGGCTAAAGGGTCAAGAAAGGATCCAAATCGGCTTTGCCATTGAAACGTGCGTGCAAGCCAACCGTCAAAGCCATCGGTCAAGCCTGCTAAGATAAAAAGATAGAGTGCGCTTGTGTAGTTTGCTTGATGCAAATACATGAGAAAGGGAGCGATCAGGGCAAACCGAGTTAGGGTGAACGCATTAGGTAAATTTTTCAGTATCATAAACCCTAAGAACCATTATATAATATTGAGGTCGAATAGCGTGAAATACTACCAAAAGCTAGATTATATGTCACGTATAAAATCATTTCGTGCGGTTTTAGGCGAAAAATAGACTTGAAAAAATAAGAAAAAACAAAAAATTATCGTGAAATACTTGTGACTTGCTCGGGTTTTCGTTAGAATCGCCCGTTCAGCAGTATTGCAAAAACTTTTAGGCGTACGGAGTCAGCACATGAAAACCTATAGTGCCAAGGCCGCCGATGTAAATCGGGGTTGGTATATTATTGACGCGAGCGAGCAAATATTGGGTCGGCTTGCGACCGAAGCCGCACGTCGTCTTCGCGGAAAACATAAGGCCGAATATACCCCGCATGTAGATACAGGGGATTACATCATTGTCATTAATGCAGAAAAAGTTAGGGTGACAGGACGTAAATTTAAAGATAAAACGTATTATTCTCATTCTGGGTACCCAGGTGGAATGAAAGAAATTCAGTTTGATAAACTGCAAGAGAAAAATCCAACCAAGATTATTGAACTTGCAATTAAAGGGATGCTTCCTAAAAACTCATTGGGTCGTGACATGTACCGTAAGCTTAAAGTATATGCAGGTTCAGTGCACCCACATGAAGCGCAGCAACCTACAAAACTTGAGATTGAGGGGTAGTCATATGGCTGAATTAGCACAGCATTACGGAACCGGTCGTCGTAAAAGTTCGACTGCCCGTGTTTTTCTTCGTCCTGGAAAAGGCGAAATTATCGTTAACCAACGCCCGGTAGCCGATTATTTTGGTCGTGAGACGGCATGCATGATGGTTCGCCAGCCGCTTGAAACCGTTGACGTACTTGCACGTTTTGATGTGTACGCTACCGTTAAAGGCGGTGGTATTTCAGGTCAAGCGGGAGCTATTCGTTTAGGTATTGCTCGCGCTTTGGTTGCCTATGATGAAGAAGGTGATGCAGGTGAAGGTGAAGAAGCACGAGGATTGCACCCAGATTCATACCGACGTCAATTACGATCCCGTGGTTTATTAACACGTGATTCACGTTGTGTTGAACGGAAAAAAGTGGGTCTGCGAAAAGCACGTCGTGCAACCCAATACTCAAAACGATAAACCTTCGTTTTGTTTGGCCCCGCCTTGTTGCGGGGTTTTTTTTACCACTTTTTTGATAATTTGTGGTATAATAGGCCTTCCAACGATTGACTATTACGAATTGTTACGAGCGATTCGTGATTTATAGGAGTGAGGATGGCTATTATTGCAAAACGTACTGTCATGTCATTATATTCTGATTCTGATGACATTTACAGTCACCAGGTTCGCATTGTACTGGCTGAAAAAGGTGTCAATGTTGATATTATTCCAGCGAAAGATGGTTCGCTTCCGGAAGAATTATCAATGGTTAATCCTTACAACACCGTTCCAACTTTGATTGATCGCGAGCTTGTTTTGTATGAAGCGCGCATCATCATGGAATATTTAGATGAGCGTTTTCCGCATCCGCCTTTGTTGCCTGTTTATCCTGTAGCTCGCGCAGAAACGCGTAAGATGATGTATCGTATCGAGCAGGATTGGTATACCTTATTGCATGATATTCAAGCGGGTGGAACCGACGAAACGCTGGCTACGTTACGAAATAATTTAAGCGAAAGTTTAAGTAGCTTAGAGCCTATCTTTGCTGATAAGCCGTTTTTCTTGAGTGACGAGCATTCGTTGTTAGATTGTGCTTTAGCACCGTTACTTTGGCGCTTGCCGATGTTAGGTGTTGAATTGCCGGCTAATGCACTTGCTTTGCAAGCTTATATGGAGCGCTTGTTTCTGCGAGATGCTTTTCAATGTAGTTTAACCGATGCTGAGCGGCAGCTAAGGGTGGCTTAGTCATGCGTAGTATGACCTCAAGTAGGCCTTATTTGATTCGTGCGATTTATGATTGGATTGTGGATAATCAACTGACGCCCTACATTCTTGTGAATGCAGAGTACCCAGGTGTCGAAATTCCACAGGAATTTGTGAGTGGTGGACGTGTTATCTTAAACATTTCACCGGCGTCATGTCGTGGATTACATCTTGATAATGATCGCATTGTGTTCACCACCCGTTTTTCTGGGCGAACGGTCCAATTAGCTTTGGGGCCGGGTGCTGTGATGGCAATTTATGCCAAAGAGAATGGACGAGGCATGGAGTTTGGTGAAGAGGACGGCGATTTACCTTCACCGACAGATTCAGGATCTTCTCAACACCGTGCAGGGCGTAAACCTGCTTTGCGTTTAGTGAAGTAGCTTGACGGGTCGTATCCGTATGCTTTAGGGTCTGTGTGCATGAAAATGTGCTTTGAATTACCGAATGAACAAGCAACCGATGCGTTAGCAAATAAGCTCGCGCACGGCTTAACATCACCTGCCATTTTGACCTTCTCCGGTGATCTTGGTGCTGGTAAGACCGCTCTTATTCGTAGCATGCTACGTACCTTAGGCGTGACATCTACCATTAAAAGCCCAACGTTTTCTATTGTTGAAAGCTATCAACTCTCGGATTATGCCGTGCATCATTTTGATCTCTATCGTATCACTGATGAAACGGAGCTTGAAGCGATTGGGGTTCGAGATTACTTCTCGACCGATGCGGTGTGCTGCGTTGAATGGCCTGAGCGCGCCCCTGATTTATTGGCTCATGTGGATGTGAGCTTTGTTTTTAAATTTAATCTTGATACGGAAGGACGAACCTTGATGGCAAAGGCTTCAAGTGAGCGTGGACAAGATTTATTAACGTTCCTAGGGAGAGCACAGGGATGCAGATTTTTTGGTGCCTTATAGGTTTATTGGTTTCTTCCATGGGGTGTGCTGCAAGCTTAGATGCGGTCATGGTGCACGAAGATAATCAGCATGCAGTGGTTCGATTTAAGTTATCGGATACATTTGAATACAAAGTGTTTACACTCCCTAATCCAAACCGCCTCATTCTTGATTTTCCCTTGGTTAAAAATAACGTACATAGCATGTCACGAAAAGGTTTAAAACACATGATCTCCGGTATGCGTACAGGGCGTTCCGGCACGGGTACGCTTCGTGTGGTTTTTGATGCCACAGGTGCTATGCAAGTTGTGCATGCGGAGTTAGCTGAAAAGCATGGGGTACATGAGTTAGTGGTTGAGCTTGAACCGAAAAATACGTCTAAGCGTCCGGTGGTTGTTTCCCATACGAATATAAAATCAAGTATAAAAAAAACACCTGAAATTAAGACGGTGCCTGAGATAAAAAAAATGCCAGAGCTTAAACCAATCGTTGCTCAGCATGCGCCACCTAAAGTGTTACGTGATGTGGTGATTGTGCTTGATCCAGGGCATGGCGGAAAAGATCCAGGCGCGCTAGGGGCGCGTAAAAGTCAAGAAAAGCGGGTTGTTTTAGAAATTGCCAAGCGATTAAAAAAATTAATCGATCGTCAGCCAGGTATGCGCGCTGTTTTAACGCGTGATGGTGATTATTATGTTGGGCTTCGCGAGCGGCTTAATATTGCTCGTAAACATGAAGCGGATGTGTTTATTTCGATTCATGCCGATGCTTTTATTAGTCCAAAATCTAAAGGCGTTTCGGTGTTTGCTTTATCTCAGCGTGGTGCGACCAGTGAAGCGGCACAATGGCTTGCTGAAAAAGAAAATCACTCAGAATTAGGCGGGGTTGATCTTTCGGGCTTGGATGATGAAAATGATTTAATTCGCACGGTATTAATTGATTTATCACAAACCGCCACAACAACGGCAAGTGTTGAAATGGGATCCCAAGTGCTCACGCGCTTAGATCATGTGACGAGCTTGCATAGCAAAAAAGTTGAACAAGCTCGGTTTGTGGTGCTCAAATCACCGGATATTCCATCGATTTTAGTGGAAACAGGTTTTATTTCGAATGTGAAAGAAGAAAAAAATCTTAATGATCCACGTTATCAAGCACGCATAACACAAGCGATGTTTGAGGGTTTAAAAAAATATTTTTGGAATCACCCGCCCCATGGCACACGGTTTGAAGTGATGGCCAATGCGCATTTGCATGTGGTGCGTGTAGGTGACACATTACCCCTTCTTGCCGAGCAGTATCAAGTCGCTGAAGCCGATTGGGTGATGTTGAATGGCATACAAGGTGTGCATCTTTCTCCTGGCCAAAAATTGAGCGTGCCGCCAGCTGTTTCATATGCCTCAAATCAACAAGCTGCTGCATGAGAATCCACACGTTATCGGCACATGTTGCAAATCAAATTGCTGCCGGTGAGGTGATTGAGCGTCCAGCATCCGTCGTGAAAGAATTACTCGAAAATGCCTTAGATGCTGGTGCAAAAACCATCCATATTGAAATCGGTTTTGGTGGCTTAAATCAAATTAAAATCAGTGACGATGGACAGGGCATCGTCGCCGAAGACCTGCCTCTTGCCATCGCCGCCCATGCGACCAGCAAATTACAATCATTGGATGATTTGAATGCGATTAAAAGCATGGGTTTTCGAGGAGAGGCCTTGGCAAGCATTGCTTCTGTGGCACGGATCTCGATTCAATCGTGCCCTGCACATCAAGCGGAGGCGATGGGGCTTGAATCCGATGAATCCGGCATGCGCCTTGTGCCATGTGCCAGAAGTCAGGGTACGACCATTGAAGTATCGGATCTTTTTTTTAATGCGCCGGTGAGGAAAAAATTTCTAAAATCAGAGCGACAGGAATATCAAGCCATCGAAGCGCTGGTAAAACGCATTGCATTTTGTGAAACGAATCTGGCATTAACGTTGAGCCATAATGGCCAACAACGCTTAAATTTACCAGCAGCACCATCGGATCAAGCCAGGCGTTTACGTTTAACCAAGCTTTTAGGAAAATCCTTTGTTGATGATGCACATAGCGTTGATGTCACGCGGGGTGCTATGCGCTTGCATGGCTGGGTCACGGGCGCTGTGTATGGGCGCAGTCAGCAAGATAAATTATGGTTTTATATTAATCACCGGTGGGTTCGAGATAAACTCGTGCTGCATGCCGTAAAACAAGCCTATGAAGCGGTGTTGCCTCCGGGACGTTATCCTGGCTGTGTGTTGTTTCTTACGCTGCCTGCAGATGAAGTGGATGTCAATGTTCACCCGACTAAGCACGAAGTGAGATTTTGTGACGCACGCGCAGTGCATGATTTTATTCGTTCGAGTTTGACCGACGTGGTGGCTTCGGTGCCTGCTTCTGTTTCTACTTCTGAATACCCACGCGGGCGATCCCATGAGAGGAGGTCTGCATGGATAGAGCCGTCTTATGCCGACCATGGGCAATCATCGTCGCAAGCATCGTCGCAAGCATCGTGGTTGGTGACGAATGCAGACTTTGCGCGCGCCCTGCATCAAGCACGACTTCTGGAGCACTTGATTGATACCCCAACGCCATGGGACGCACGGTCTTTGTTAGTCCCTGTGATGATGACATTGCCTTTGTCTAAATTAAACATGATCAAAGCTCATCAAGAAAGCTTAGAAAAATTCGGCTTAAAACTTGAATGTTTAGATGAGCAAAATATACGGATACGCACAATTCCTTGCGCTTTACCCGGATTAGATTTACAAGCCTTATGTTTGGGTTTATCGGATCAAGCTGTGCAAAGTAACACAGACTTGATACGTGCCTTTGTGCAGGCCGAGCAACTCCATGTGACGAGCATGTCAGCCGAGGAACAAACAGAGCTTTTTGATTATTGGAAAAAACAGACTGAAAAAAAGGTTTTAAAGCATGCGTGACGTGATTTGTTTGATGGGACCGACGGCCTCAGGAAAAACGAGCTTAGCCTGCGAGTTGGTCAAGCACCTGCCGTATGAAATTATTAGTGTTGATTCGGCGATGATTTATCGCGATATGAACATTGGTACAGCAAAACCTGAGGCTGATATTTTACAGCAGGCACCGCATCGTTTGATTGATATCTGCTCTCCCACGGCGTCATATTCTGCGGCACAATTTTGTGATGATGCAAATCAGGCCGGCGAAGAAATTTTGAATGCAGGAAAAACACCGTTACTGGTAGGTGGCACGATGATGTATTTTCGTGCATTTCAAGAAGGGCTGTCGGTTTTACCGGAGGCTAATCCTGAGGTACGAGAAAAAATAGCATGCGAAGCGCGCGATCACAGCTGGGTTCATATGCATCAAAAGCTTGCCAAGCTTGATCCAATAACGGCTGCACGGCTTCATCCGAACGACACGCAGCGGATTGGGCGCGCTTTGGAAGTGTATGCTTTAACGGGGCAACCGCTGTCTGATATTTTAGGTGAAGCGCGCGCCGTGATACCTTATCGCTTTATTAATATGATCCTTTTTCCAGAGCAGCGCGCGTGGTTGCATGAACGTATTGCCAGGCGATTTGATGAAATGTTAGCCCTTGGTTTTCTTGATGAAGTGGATATGCTCTTGGCGCGTTGGGATTTAACGCGTGAACATCCATCCATGCGCAGTGTGGGGTATCGTCAAGCATTGGATTATCGTGCAGGGATGTGCGATTATTCAGCATTCCGTGAGCATGGCATTGCAGCAACACGACAACTGGCTAAACGGCAGTTAACCTGGCTGCGTTCATGGCCTCATGCATATTATTTTGATCCAGAAAAACCAGGTTGTTTGGAGCAGATCATGGAATTTCTTACGATGAAGCATAAGGGGATAGACAATGATTAAAGTACAGCATAAACCAGCATGCACGAAGAAAAAACAGACCGTACGTCGAGAAGATTTACCGCTCAGTTGCCCAATGGATGAAATGGCTTTATGGAATGCGCATCCAAAAGTCTATTTGCCGATGGGGGATGATGGCACAGCAACCTGCCCTTATTGTGGCACGTTGTTTGTTTTGAAAACAGATTAAATCATGAATAAAAATATACGCTCGATTTGTCTGGTGCGCTTGTCAGCCTTGGGTGATGTGCTGATGTTTGTGCCGTTGGTACGAGCACTTCAGCGGTATTATCCGGACGCCCAATTAACCTGGGTGATTTCACCGCTCGCGTATACGCTTGTTGAAGGCATGGACGGTGTTGAGTTTATTGTTTTAGATAAGCCTAAAAATGTACGGGATTATTGGCGTTTTTACCGTAGCCTACGCCATCGGCGTTTTGATGTCTTGCTTGCGGCTCAAGCAAGCTTGCGTGCAAATTTGCTTTATCCGTGTATTCGAGCTTTACGTAAAATTGGTTATGATAAAGCGCGCGGTAACGATGGCCACACCTGGTTTATCAACGAACAGATTAAGCCCGGGCGTGAGCATACACTGGATGGCTTTCTGAAATTTGGTGCCGCACTCGGTATCGTCAAAGAAGCGCCGGTTTGGAACATGCCTGTCGGCCCTGAACATAAGGCTTGGGCTTGTGCGGAGCTTCCTGATGCATCGAAGCCGGTCCTTGTGGTGAATCCCGCGGCGAGCAAGCCCGAACGGAGTTGGTCTGCTGAAGGTTATATTCAGGTGATTCGTTTTGTTTTGTCACGATGGCCTGTTCAGGTTGTGTTAACCGGAGGGCCGGGCGCATCGGATAAAGCTTTAGGTGACGCGATCGCGGCAGAAGTACCTTTGGTGCTGAATTTAATCGGTAAGACTCGGCCGAAACAATTGCTGGCCTTAATAGGTCACGCCGCGTTGGTGTTATGTCCCGATACCGGGCCGTCACACATGGCAACGGCTATGGGAACCCCGGTCGTGGCACTGCATGCAGTCACTAATCTTGATATTTCAGGGCCGTATGCTTTTAAGCATTTAGCTATAAACAGCTATCCTGATGCCTTGGCGCGTTTAAAGCTTACGGTTGATTCTGCACCTTGGGGCAAACAAGTGCATGAACCTTGGGCCATGCAACTTGTTTCGGTGGATGCGGTGATTGCGCGTTTGAGTCATGTATTACCTCAGGTACTCGACCGTGAGTGATCACATTTAATCATTGATGTCTATCGTTGCAGTCTCTTTAAAATCAGGTGCTTTCAAGCTTTGCATGAGCATCATGGACAGGGTCAGCAGCGTACGCTCTTCTTGTTGACGCGATAAATAGAGTTGATAGTTCATTTCTGCAAGCAGGATGGCAATTTCTTTTTCGACAGTGGCGGAAGATGCCTCGTTGATTTGATCAACCCATTGTTTCTTGTCTTTATTCGCCGGATCATAGAGACGACGCGTGGCCATTTGAAACTCGCTCAGTGCTTGGCTTATTTTAGCGCTATCGTCTCCTCCTTGGCCTTGTGGAATACGCTTCGATAACAAGGCATAGAGATTACTGATCGGCACAGAACTTTGTGCCGAAAAAGTTCGAAGCTTGGCGATGTATTTGGCTAGGCCTTGCTCGGCTAATTTTTTATCTTTTTCACTGATCGAGGATCCTTTTGTTGCGAGTGTTTTTATGTAAATTTCATCATACGCTTTCTTTTTAGGAAGCTCGGGTGGTGTGACGAGTTGTGCGGCGTAGCGAATGAAGTTTTCGGCTTCTTGTGCCTGTGTTTTGGCAACCAGTCCATTTTCATCGGATTTATTGTTCGGTGCACTGGACGTCGAAGAGGCGTTATTTTCCATGGTATACATCAACGGCGCTATTAACGTATTAGCGTTGAGTTGAGGTATCACAGGTTCGTTGTAGGCATAGGAAAAAAAGTCACGAGAATTAGGAATGTTGCCAACAACATTATGCATCACTTGCCTATCATACAAATACCGGCAATCATCGAGCCAGGCCGTTTCGTCATTATTCATGCAATACGAATGATTTGGCGTGCCAAGAATATTAAGCACCGATTGCGTAATTGGATCGCGTTGGTAGCTCGTTTGGTCGATGAGACTCGAAACACTAATACCCCCTTGGCTTCCGGCTTGGGGGTTGTTGTATGAGCCGCCATTGGGCTGTGTTTGAAAACTATAATTGGCCATGTCGTTGATAACCGAATAGTTTTTGGTATTCGGTGGAACAAAGGCAGCCGAAGCCGTGCTGTTGGCATTCACCGGCCTTGCGCCCAGAAATGTAATGAACGAATATTGTTGTGTGAGGGTTGCTGCTGCAGGATCGAGCAAGGTAAGTTCAGGTTCTTTTTCTGGTGGTTTTGTTAGGTCAAATCCAAAGTAAGCACCAAAATGTTTGATTAAATCTTTGATGCTATCATAATCTTCTGGGTCTTCAACCTGTTCGGCGGCGTAAACCGGACTACTGAGCGCGAGTGCTAAAACGGTGCAAGGTAACACATAACGAAAAAAACGCATTAGTCTTCTCCTTCGAGGGCTTGTGATACGAGCTTAAGTCGTGCTTCAGAAAACGCGCGTGACAATAAACGTAGACGTTCGAATACAATATTACGTTTGAGAAAAAAACCGGATGGATCGGTACCGCCCAAACTATTTTCTTCAGCATACATCAGCACTTTTGATGCACTGCCTGGGTGCGCTACATCCATCGCTTGCAGTAAGCGTAGCCCGCGTCCTGTTTTAATGTTTGCAGCAAGTTCAACAAACCGTTTCTGCTCGTTAAGCTTATTCAGATCAACCGTAGCTAAATCATCCAGTGTTGCTCCGAGGGCTTCGATGGCTTGTTCGAGCTCGGGATGGCCGTCAAGCGTCCAATCCTCAACGCTTTCCATGAAGGTAATCACACGATAAATGGACGGGTCTCTAAAATCAGACCAATATTGTGCAGAAGCTTCATGGCTTAGGTTTGGCATGGTTGGCTCACCTGTCAATTTTACATGCATTTGCATTTTTTTATGATGTGTGATTATTATTAACATAGATTAATAGAAGATGAAAGCTAAGCTACCATACTAAAGGGACTTTATGAAACGTACGTCACAAGGTAAGTCACAGGATACGGCTAAGTCACGTATGACCTCTCTTTTTAACCGTATTTTTAAATTTAAGTACTGGTCTGACGCCGAGCGCGTTAAAAGTTTTTTTGATTATATTAAAAGTTTGTTTCAACGTTTATTTACTGTACAGACCCAAGAAGCCAAAGAGTCGTTTAAAAAAGTACAGTCGCGTCTTCATTTGACCGACGAAGCGCTGCTAGCGCAACAGCGCTCACTGTTTCGTTTAAGCATGCTGATGTGCATGTTTGGACTGTTTATGCTGGGATACACGGTTTATCAAGTTTTTAACGGTTATTTTTTTGCGATTATTTTAAGCTTCATTGTGTCATTGCTTGCCTTTGCTTTTGCGTTTCGATACCACTTTTGGTATTTCCAAATCAGCCAAAAAAAATTGGGTTGCTCGATACGCAGGTGGTTTAATCAAGGATTATTGAGGAGAAAACAACCATGATGATACGTGGGCAAGGTTTAATGCTAACGCTATTTATGTTGTTTTTTTCAACAATAGTTGGCGCCGAGGGTGTTAACACGCAAGCTCAAGCGATCAGCGAAGCCATGCAACGTGCGCAATCAGAAAGCCCCGTAGGGAAGCAGTATGCGCTTTTGGATCTTGATGGCGGTATTGGTATCTCGATGCCTCGTCCCCCTGGACTCGACGGTGACGGTAATGTTACCGTCCCCGTCCCCAAGACTGACTGGGGTGCTCCAGGCGAGAGCGAGATTATCTCCATCGCAGATTCTTCAGGTGTTGTTTCTGATGCAACGCGATCCACAGGTCTTGCCCCACCAGCAAGCGATCTTTCCGTTATTTTTTTAGGTAATCTTTTTGGTTTGGTTGACGGTGTTTTGCATGGCAGCGGCAGTCAAATCATGGGTGTGATTTTTAACGTATTTAACTCTGCTGTTTTAGCGTTGGGTGGTATTGTGATGATGTATATTATCATCGTCTCGACCATGAATACAGCACACGAAGGTCAAATGCTTGGTCAAAAATGGTCTTCAATATGGGTGCCTGTGCGTGCCACCATGGGGCTTGCTTTGCTCATACCTAAGTCATCCGGGTATTGTTTAATGCAAATTTTTGTCATGTGGGTGGTGGTCCAAGGAGTTGGGATTGCCGACAAAGTGTGGGGCACGGCCTTGGACTACCTCAACCGAGGTGGTGTCATCATGCAGGCACAGGTTGACCCAACAACAGCACGACAAGCGGGGGTTGGAGTTGGTGGTTCGAACGATAACAGTGTGATTGATGGTGCGAGTACGATTCTTTATGGTCAAGTGTGCATGTTGGCTTTACAAACGCAGCTTGAAAATCAACGTAAACGTGATTTAGATGCTAAAAAAGAAGACACAGGCCCTTGCGCAGGGCAGCCTTCAGCCGTTATACAGCAATATTGTGATAACTCAGTGCCTGATTTTATCGGTAGTGTTGATCCGCTTGCTGAATATTCGAAAAACTCAGGCGAGACATATTCTGTTCAAATGCCTAATCTTGACTCAGAGCCTTATAGCAAGCTCAACGGCATTTGTGGCACGCTTCAATGGGATAGCTTCGATGTTTCAGCTTTAACGGATAGCGGTGCTCAAAACGAAGAAGAAGAGGAAGAGGGCCTGAGTGAGCAAGCGGAGCTTATTGGCCGTGCGCTGCAAGCGTCAGAAGCACAACTTGACGCGGCAGGTCCGCTTCAAGCACGTGCTACAACGCCAGACAGCCTTGTGGGTAACCAGTATGCAGTTT
>JAACPN010000051.1 GCA_009995425.1 Legionella sp.
CACCTGTTTCGGCAATGAACGGAATAATCTCCCCGCCTCGTGATGCAAGCACTTGATTAATGCCCGTGGCCGTTGCTGTTGAACCTGTAAAAACAATCGCTTTAATACGCTTGTCAGCCACCAAAAGCGAGCCAATCGTGCGACCCGGTCCAGGAACAAGTTGAATTGCGCCCGCGGGAAACCCGGCCTCCAGCATCAGCTTCACCGCTTCATAAGCAATGAGCGGTGTTTGAGCTGCTGGTTTTGCAATCACGCAATTCCCTGTCACCAGTGCCGCAACCACTTGCCCGGTAAAAATAGCCAAAGGAAAATTCCAAGGGCTAATGCACAAAACAACGCCCCGCGCATGCAACGAGAGTCGATTAAGCTCACCGGTATAACCACACAGCTCTTTCGGCTTAGCCATAAGCTCTTCTGCCATGTTGGCATAGTAGCGGCAAAAATCAACCGCTTCACGTACTTCAGCAATACCATCAGCCCACGTTTTTCCTGCTTCAAGACAATCAATCCCTAAAAACTTGGTTGTATGAATTTCAAGTAAATCAGCAAAACGTCGAAGGCAAGCGGCGCGTTCTGCAACCGGTGTTTTTGACCAGCTTGGAAATGCTTCGGTTGCTTGCCTTAAAGCCCACGCCGCATCTTCTGGAAGTGCATCAATCACAGAGCCTACGGAAATTTGGGATGATTGCGGCGAAAAAAGCTCACGTTTTTCTATATTCTTTGTTTTTTTACCCGCAAGTATGGGTGAAGCTTGCCACTCAAGCGGATTCATCGCCTCAAACGTACGTTGAAGTTGTGAAACAACGGCGCGATCGCTCCAATCAATCCCACGAGAATTCACACGGCCAGAACCAAAAATACCTGAAGGCAAACAAATATTTTGATTAATTTTATTTAAAAAATCATGCGCACGTTCAACGGGATCTGCGACCAACGAGCTGACAGATGCGTTACGATCGACGATTCGATTGACAAACGATGAATTTGCACCGTTTTCTAATAAGCGCCTAACTAAGTAAGGCAATAACTCTTCATGCATGCCGACCGGAGCATAAATACGGCATGGGATGCCTAATTTATTTTCAGGGACAATTTCAGCGTAAAGTTCTTCGCCCATACCGTGCAAGCATTGAAATTCAAAATCACGGGATTTACCCGCTAAATTTAGTATAACCGCCACAGAGTACGCATTATGTGTTGCAAATTGAGGATAGATTGCATCTTGCATCGTAAATAATTTTTTTGCACACGCCTGAAAAGAAACATCGGTAAAAACTTTACGTGTAAACACAGGGTAATCTTGCAAGCCTTTCATTTGTGTATTTTTAATTTCGCTATCCCAATACGCGCCTTTAATCAAACGTACCATCATACGGCGGTTATGTTTTCTAGCAAGGCTCGCCACCCAATCCAGCACATAAAATGCACGTTTTTGATACGACTGAACAGCAAGACCTAAACCCTCCCACCCTTCAAGCGACGTATCAGAGAACACACGCAGAATCACATCGAGTGATAAATCCAGGCGCTCTGACTCTTCGGCATCCACCGTAAGCTGGATATCAAATTGCTTCGCCAGCTGAGCTAATTCTAATAATTTAGGCGCGAGTTCCGAGAGCACGCGTTCATGTTGTGATTCTTCATAACGCGGATGCAAAGCTGAAAGCTTCACGGATATACCCGCTTTCGCATAAATATTTTTTTGTTTTGAAGCATCAGCACCAATGGCCAAAATGGCATCATAATAGGCTTTGAAATACGTTGTGGCATCATCCATGGTTAAAGCGGCTTCACCCAACATATCATACGAGTAGCGATAACCTTTCGCTTCTTCTTTTTTAGCGCGCTTCAAGGCTTCTTTTATTGTACGCCCCATCACAAACTGTCGGCTCATGATCCGCATCGCGGTATTCACGGCTTTTCGAATCACCCCTTCACTGCTGCGACGAACCAGTCCCAACATACTTTTTCCAAGCACCGACTCGGATTTTTCTGCGCTTAATACTTTACCGGTCAACATAAGAGCCCAAGTTGTCGCATTCACAAACATCGAGTCACTTTGTGCCCGATGTGCGCTCCAATCAGCCTCTGTTAATTTATCTTGAATCAGTAAGTCAATCGTTTTACTATCTGGCACACGCAAAAGCGCCTCTGCAAGACACATTAAAATAATACCTTCTTCGGTAGAAAGCGAATATTGAGCAAGAAACGAATCAATACCCGCGCTGCCTTTCGACGCATCACGCACCGCCAGAACCAAACGGGTTGCGCATTGCTTAATCGAAGACACTTGCTCACTCGTAAGCGTTGCTTGCTCTAAAAGCATGTTAATACTATCTAGCTCTCGCAATCGATATGCATTGTTTATAGCAGCTCTCAGCCCTTCTGGGGTCTCTATTTTTTGTTGACTTAACATACTTTATCTCCAAACAGGAACAGATACTCTTCTCTGTAATATAGCCCAAATAAAAAACAAATGATTTACTTTTAAGTGCTCTGACTGTATAATAGGCACTTTATTTGGCATTGATGTACCTATCTCTGCCTTGGAACATAACCCATGAATTAAGCACTAAGGAGCCTACATGAATGCATTGATTACCCTTATTTTAATGGCCATTTTCAGCTCGTCTCTTGCATCCAGCACCGTGATTGTTTCCAACTCAACAGCTAATATTAACACAGAAGCACGTCACTTAAGTCAAGCAGCACCTGAGCTTAACACAAAAGTTTTAAAACTTGCCTTGACTGCTTATCAAAAAGCATTACACAGCGGCGTTGCTAAAAAGCAAATCTTAACCGTGATTGACTATTCACTACCATCATCAAAACAGCGTTTATGGGTATTTGATGTTCGTAAAGAAAAACTGCTCTATCATATGCATGTTGCGCATGGTAAAAATTCAGGTCAAACCATTGCCACGCATTTCTCGAATCAAGTCGAAAGTAAAGAAACCAGCCTTGGTGCATTTGTAACAAAAAACACCTACATCGGCGCTCACGGTTACTCACTCAATTTGCAGGGCCTCGAAAAAGGCTTCAACGATCATGCTTACGAACGTCGTGTGGTGGTTCATGGTGCACCTTATGTTGAACCAGGCTACATCAAAAGCGTGGGTCATGCAGGTCGAAGCTGGGGATGTCCTGCCATTGCTGCAAGTCTTGCAAAACCGCTGATCAATACCATTAAAGACGGTTCGGTTATTTTTGCTTACTATCCCGACAAAAAATACCTGACCACATCTCACTACATATAAGCCGCACACCTCCTGTTTCGACTGCTGAAATATTTTTTGTAAAATTTTTTTGAAAAAAGAATATCTCGAGCAGTCGAATATCAAAAAAAATTATGTTAATTTACAGATAAAATCATGATGATTTTTATATGCATGTAAGGACACATAATATATGAATACAATCACTGTCAATAAATCAAAAAAAATGGAAAGAAAAGATAAACTCATGATTATTGATTGGCTAATAGAACATTTTTCTTCTGCTTTTTTTAAACAAACCCGCTCGATTCAACCCCTGCGGATTGGAATTTTTGAAGAAATCAATGATTTCTATAACCGCGTAGAAGATCCATGGTTCAGTAAAAAAGCCCTTCGTGAAGCACTCTCCTACTATTGCACCTCCCCGGCTTACCTCAGTTGCCAAAGAGTGGGCGCCGCACGTATCGACCTTTTTGGCCATGAAGTTGAGCTTGTCACCCCGGAGCAAGCTCAATATGCACAACAACGCTACGAGCGCCAATACCTTTCCCCGCGAAAAAAATCATCATCAGCAGCCTCATCAACCGCGACTAAGCAGGCTTCTCTGCAACCAACAGATAGTTAACGTCCACACAATCTTCTTGAAGCACCGCTTTTCGGGTAAACGGATGATAATCAAGCCCGGTTACACCGAGCACGTCAAGACCGGCTTGACGTACACCCGAGGCTAACTCACTCGGACGAATAAAACGCTCAAAACTATGGGTTTGCCGAGGCAAAAGCGACAAAATATATTCAGCACCTAAAATAACGGTTGCATAGGCTTTGGCTGTACGATTCACTGTCGATAAAAACAAAAAACCGCCAGGCTTCAGTAAAGCCACAGCTGAATGAATCACCCTCTGAGGATCTTCAACATGCTCAAGCATTTCAAGGCACGTAATCGCATCAAACGGCCCCTCATGATAAGACTCAACAAATGATTCGACCGGCTCACACACATAATTAATCGATAAATTTGATTGTTCGGCATGCGCCCGCGCTGTTTTAAGTGCATGCTCTTCAACATCGAGCCCCGTCACATGCGCACCCAGGTGCGCCAAACCTTCGGATAAAATACCACCGCCGCAGCCAATATCGAGCATCTTAAGATTTTTTGGTGTTATATATTTGCAGATCCAATCTAATTGGACTTTGGACAAAAATCCGTTAAATAAATGGCAGGATATTTTTTTCCACACGAATTGACACAAAACATAGCAACCTGGTTATTTTGAAAAAATTTAAGCAGCACGAATCTCTCTAGACAACCAGTTTGAAAGATTTTCAACCAAATTTTATTGCGCTTAAGCCGCCATTTTTTCTACATCCGCCTCTGTTTTTCTCTTTCTGACCACTTTATAGCGCTTGCGTTTTTCTTGAATTTCTCCTTGTTGACGCCCCGGTGATTTATTGCGTGGTTTGGGCGGTTGGGCTGGTGTACCAATCTCCTGAATAATTCGGTAAAAATCCTTCTGCACTTGTGTTGGTTGTTTTACTTCGTCATTTGTCTTGAATTTAGGCAGGAATCTTTCCCACGGATTTGGATAATTATCTGCCAAGCG
>JAACPN010000028.1 GCA_009995425.1 Legionella sp.
CGCGCGCGCGGTGAAGCACGCTTGAATAGCTTACATGCACTCGCAAACCAACAACTTGCAAGCCACTTAATCACGCATTTAAAACATTCGCCATTTAAAAGCCTACGCTGGGTGTGCTTTGACGATTACACGCCGCTGCAACAAGCCTTTCAAGATCATTTAAGCGTACTCGGGGTCGAGCAGCACCATGATGATTTTATAGGTGAGGCCACACATACCACCTATCAATGCATAGCACGTGATAAGCACGACGAATACGCACGCATGTTACATTTTGTTCAAGAAAAACTTCATCACAACGCAACGCATATTGGCCTAGTGATCCCCGACCTCAATCAAGATGCACCAAGCCTGATGCGCTATTTTAAGCGTCACCTTCCAGAAGATGTATTTAATATCTCACTTGGAAAATCGCTCACCGAGTATCCTTTGGTTGCGCATGCCCTGCAATGGATAAGCCTCAATCAAATCGAACTGAGCCAGCATCAAGCCCAGCTATTACTCAGCTCACCGCATCTTGTGGCGGCTCAATCTGAGTTTTTAGCACGCGCTTCGTGTTTTAATCATATTCCAATCTTACAGGAACAACGTATTCCTTTTGTGCGTTTTAAGCACGCCATACAAACATCAGCCCCAGCCCTGGCGGAAACGCTTAACACCCTCACAAGCTACCCAACAACAGCAACACCGCTTGCCTGGGCACGTCTTTTTTATCAACGATTAACACAGCTTGGCTTTCCGGGTGAAGCCGGCTTAACCTCAGCGCAGTACCAATGCTTTCAACGCTTGATTGCGCTCATGGATGATTTTATTGCACTTTCAGTTGTCACGC
Organism: Legionella sp.; assembly: GCA_009995425.1. Lineage (GTDB taxonomy): Bacteria > Pseudomonadota > Gammaproteobacteria > Legionellales > Legionellaceae > JAALKW01. The sequence goes on from JAACPN010000028.1 coordinate 833, forward strand.
CTACCATGTGCGCCAAAGAAGCGTTTCGAGCGCTGCATGATTTAGCTAAAAATACGATCTTCCAACCAGAAAAATCAGATGCCCCCGTGCAAATATTAGGGCTGCTCGAAGCTTCAGGCTGTACGTTTGATGCTGTCTGGATGTCCGGGGCAACGGATCAGAAGCTCCCAACACGTACCCGTTTATCCGCATTTATTCCCATTGCGTTACAACGCGAGCTCGACATGCCTTATGCTAATGCTTCGCGGGAGCAGTGTCTTGCCGAAAAGCGCATCAAACGCCTACAGCTTGCGAGCGCTGAACAAGTCTTGAGTTATCCAGCACTTATCGGTGATATACCGACCTTACCCAGTCCATTGATTTTAAACTACCCTGAACTACCCAAGGCGCGAACACCAACGCATCTTACGAAACCTACCCAACTGCTCACAGAACAAGAGCCCTACTGTTATCCATTAACAGCACAAGACGCTCGCACCGGCGGTACCGCACGCCTTGCAGACCAAGCACTCTGTCCGTTTCGTGCGTTTGCAGCGCATCGTCTGAAAGCCACCAGCCCCCCCGAACCTACAGAGGGCCCTGATGCGATGCTGCGCGGGCAAGTGATTCATCATATTTTAGAACAGCTCTGGAAAAAATTTAAAACGCAGCGTGCGCTTATCACATGTCATCAGGCTGAGCTTGAAACATATATTAATATGGCTATCCAAACTGCACTCGCGCCCATGAAAGCCAATAAACCCACCTCGTTTCCAGAACTTATGCAAACGGTTGAGCATGAACGCTTAAAACGCTTAGTGTATGCTTGCCTGACCTGGGATAAAGCCCGTCCGGCCTTTGATATCGAGGCCATCGAAGAAAATTATCACCTCACGCTGGGTGAACTTGTGTTTCGCGTACGCGTTGACCGCATCGATCGTCTTCATACCGGTGAAAAATGGGTGTTAGACTACAAAAGCCGGTTGCCTTCACCGCTACCGTGGCATGAGGAACGTCCGGAGTCACCTCAACTGCTATTGTATGCTTTATTGGATGACGCCATTCGCGGCTTACTGTTTGTTGAGCTCAAGCATGGTCAAACCGCTTGCAGAGGATTGACTGAAAACGAAAACACGGCAGACATCCAAGGCATCAAAACCATCAAAGAAAATGAATCTTGGTCAACCTATCAGCACACCTGGCACCAACGACTGACAACACTCGCCCATGAATATCAAATGGGGCACAGCGTACCGCACCCCCCTAGAAAAAGCACCTGCCAAACCTGTAATTTTAAGACCTTGTGTCGTATCAGATCTTAGTTAATCATAAAAACTGGCAAAATTGCTCCATTTGATACATGATAAGAACTCATGCGAACAAAGGAGTTGTTTCAATGAAAAAAACGTCACATGCCATCGCTTTACTTGTTTTAATACCCACCTTAAGCTTTGCCGAAGAGGTAGCGTCGCCCACAGCACCTCCAGCACCTGCCGCAATTAATTGTGAATATAAAATCCCAGAAGAAACCGGATCTATCGAACAAACCCTCATCACAACATGGGCAAAAAAAGCATTAGTTCAGTCTTTTCAATTTGCACCAGAAAAGATAAATAACGAACTTGAAGCGCTTAAATCATGTTACACCGAGCAAGGTTGGATAGCCTTTAACGAAGCTCTCAAAACATCCGGCAATCTTGAAGCCATTCGCACCAACAATTTAAACGTCAGCAGTGAAGTCGACGGTGAAATACACGTTGAAAACATTAAAGACAAACAGTGGAAAGTATCGATGCCACTCAAAGTCACCTATCAGAATAAAGACAAACAATTATTGCAAACGCTTAACGTCAATTTATTAATTGCACTCAAAAAATCAGGATCATTGGGTATTATGCAAGTGATTGCGGCACCGCAAAAAAATAAAAATACATAATCAAAGCCTTGCCTCTCCCTCATGCATTCGGAGTATATTCAAAATATGGATGAGGGAAAACTAAGCTACAACCAGTATGAAAAAAAACAACCAGCTCAACACATAGAGCTTGGATACGCGGTTTATTTTGGCTTCACATGAGCGGACATGTGTCATTTTCCAATACAAAAGCCACGCGGGTAGGCTTGCCGGAAGATACACACTTAAAACGCGTCCAGTAAACAGCGTGATTTTATGAGGTAGCATACTGGTAAACTTCACCGTAAACCATGCAAGGTTTGCTTGAAAGTAGGCTAAAATCGAAAGAACTTCTTCATCAAACCACACCCACAAAAACGATGCGAGCACCATAGGCACAAGCACACGTACCCAAGTGACGGAAAATAAACGTTTCAGTCCCTTTGTGATTTCATCGGTAAACGCAACAAAAACAGCTGAAAATACGACAAGAAAGAGTACAAGTCCCATAACTAATAACCTCTTAGAAAATTTACGATGCGTCTCACGCGTCAATATTCACCATGATAGCATCTATTTCTACACCCGCTCCACGTGGCAAGGCTGTTACACCAAAGGCTGTTCGAGCTGGATAAGGTTCTACAAAATAACGTTCCATGGCGTGATTAACGCACGGCATATGCGCTAAATCCGTCAAATACACCGTAAGCTTCACCACATCGTTAAGACTGCCGCCTGAAGCTTGGCATACGGCCGTTAAATTATCAAAAACCTGTGTGATTTGCTGATCTATTGCATCAGAGCACAACGTCATGGTGTTAGGATCAAGCGGAATTTGACCGGATAAATATACAGTATGACCCACACGAACCGCCTGGCTATAGGTTCCAATGGCCTCGGGAGCTTTGGGTGTTTGTATGGCCTCTTTCATGATGCCCCTTGCTTGTTACGATAAATTCGCGTCACACGATTATTCGCACGCAAGCGACGCATGACACGCGCCAAATGCGTACGACTTTGTACGCTCACAGAGAAGGTGACGGCATTATGCCGACCATCACGCGGATCAACCGTGATATTGCCAATGTTCGATTCCGCCTCAGATATCGCGGTCGCAAGCATCGCAAGCACCCCGCGTTGATTCGCGACTTCGACCGTAATATCAACCCAAAACTCACCTTGAACGTGTTCATCCCAACGCATCGAAATAAACTGCTCGGGACTTATACGTCCTTGATTAACCACCGCACAATCACTTGAATGAACCAAAATACCACATCCTTGTTGAAAACGACCGACAATATTATCGCCCGGAATGGGTTGGCAACATTCCGCAAAATGCACCACCATACCTTCCGTTCCTTTGATGGCCAAAGGATCGCCATCTGATGTTGCCCGAAGGGCATCGCCATCTTGCGTCAAGACCAAGCGTTTTGCAATCACCATCGGCATTTGATTTCCAATACCTACGGCATACAATAAATCATCCAACGCTTTAAATTGTAAATCACGCAACAAAGCTTCCATCGACTCATCAGGCACTTTGCTGTAGTCACTGGAAAGCTCAGAAAACGCTTGCTCCAATAAACGTTTCCCCATGCTGACTGATTCAGCACGTTGTTGACTTTTTAAGAAATTGCGAATATTACTCCGTGCTTTACCGGTGACCACAAAATTAAGCCATGAAGGATTGGGATGCGCTTCGGCTCCTGTAATAATTTCCACAGCTTGGCCATTCGTGAGCGGGATACTTAACGGAGCTAAGCGACGGTTCACTTTGGCTGCAACACAGCTGTTGCCTACATCGGAATGCACGGCATAAGCAAAATCCACCGGGGTTGCCCCTTTAGGCAACTCCATAATATGACCCTTAGGTGTAAATACATATACCTCATCAGGAAACAAATCAATTTTAACGTTTTCAATAAACTCTAACGAATCACCGGTGTTTTGCTGCATATCCAGCAAGCGTTGCACCCATTCTCGTGCACGCAATTGCGCTTCGTTGACGTCCGCACCGGATGATTTATAAATCCAATGCGCGGCTACACCATTATCGGCAACGCTATCCATCGCACGGGTTCGAATCTGAACTTCAAGCGGGACACCGAACGGACCAAACAACGTGGTATGTAGCGATTGATACCCGTTAACTTTGGGAATACCGATGTAATCTTTAAATCGCTGCGGGACAGGTTTATAGGTTCGGTGCAATGCACCGAGCACGCGATAACAGCCGTCAATATCTTCGGTAATCACACGAAAGGCAAAAACATCAATAATTTCAGAAAACGCCACTTTTTTTAAACGCATTTTTCGATAGAGGCTGTATAAATGTTTTTGACGACCAAACACGCTCTCATAAGGAATCGACAGTGCATCCAGCGCTTGCTGCAAATCTTGCTCGATGCGCTGCGTTAATTCTCGTCGGTTACCTCGGGCTTTCTCAACGGCAGATTTAAGCGCTCGGTAACGCATGGGATATAAAGCTTTAAAACCGAGATCTTCAAGACCGGTATACATCGCATGCATACCCAGACGATTCGCGATGGGTGCGTAAATTTCCAGGGTTTCAATCGCAATACGCTTGCGCTTTGCTGCAGGCATCGCACCCAGCGTTTGCATATTATGCAGACGATCGGCAAGTTTGACTAAAATCACACGAATATCTTTCACCATAGCGAGAATCATCTTACGAAAATTCTCAGCTTGTGCCTCGGCGCGTGATTCAAATTTAATTTTGGTTAATTTGGTCACACCATCAACCAAAGCCGCCACTTCTTCACCAAAGGCTTCAACCACCGCTTCATGACTGACCGACGTATCTTCAATCACATCATGAAGCAAGGTCGCCATGATGGTCTGGTAGTCCAGACGCATTTGGGCAAGGTTAAGTGCTGCCGCAACAGGATGCGTAATATAAGGCTCACCCGAACGGCGCATTTGACCCGCATGACCTTGCTCTGCAAGTTCATAGGCTTGACGACACAACTCAACGTGCTCAGCATCAAGGTAACACAACAGCTCGTTATGTAACTCCTTGAAATGATCTTCGCTGACGCTCCTTATCATGCCGGCCTCACTGAAAAAGTATTAATCTTCGTTGAGAATATCTGCCGTAACTAAACCTTCTGAAATTTCACGCAGCGCAACCACAGTAGGCTTATCATTCTCCCATTCGACCATAGGTTGCTCACCACGTACAGCAATTTGTCGAGCTCGCTTCGCCGCAACCATCACCAATTCGAATCGATTTTCAACATGCTCTAGACAATCTTCTACTGTAACACGTGCCATAATTTACCCTTTATATAGAAAAAGAAACAAAGAAAACAGTCTAGTTTACTGTGATGCAAGCAAAAATGAAAGCAATGCTTGCTGTTTTTGCATCTGTTTGGATACCCGCAAGCGGTTAGCAAGCACAATAGCCTGCAATTCTAACGATGCTTTATCAAAATCATCGTTGACAATTAAATAATCAAATTCAGCGTAATGACTCATTTCATCACACGCGCGTTGCATACGGTCTTCAATAATAGCAACATTATCACGCTGCCTAGCCAAAAGCCGTTGTTTTAAAATTTCCAAAGATGGCGGCACAATAAAAATACTCACGGCATCAGGAAAAATCTGCTTGATTTGCGCAGCTCCCTGCCAATCAATATCTAAAATAACATCGATCCCCTGCGCCAGCTGCTTTTGTATTTGTATTTTAGATGTCCCGTACAAGCAATCAAACACCCAAGCATGCTCAATAAATTCACCGGCACGTGCCATATCTAAAAACGTGGGCTCATCAATAAAAAAATAATGTTTTTCATGCTCTTCGCCTTGTCGCTGATCGCGCGTGGTATGCGAAATAGAAACGGTGATATCTCGCATGTTATCCACCAAGTTTTTGACCAAACTTGTTTTGCCCCCGCCAGAGGGGGCCGCCACAATAAAAAGACTGCCACGCGCTTGTTCGACCACAAAACTCTCCCAAAATAAAATCTATCAGGTGCATCTACCCTATGAAACGTTTATACTTTGCGGCATCAAGACATCAATAAACCACTTAAAACCACTTATGTGAAGGATTTTACCATGCGACCGAGTCACCGTGAACCAAATCAGCCAAGAACCATCAAAATCACGCGACACTACACCGATCATGCCGAAGGCTCAGTTTTAATTGAAGTTGGTAGAACCCGTGTACTCTGCACAGCCTCGGTACTTGAGAGCGTTCCTCGTTTTCTTAAAGGCAAAAATCAAGGATGGATTACCGCAGAATACGGCATGCTGCCTCGTGCAACCCACGATCGTAACGATCGCGAAGCAAGTCGTGGCAAACAAGGCGGACGAACCCTCGAAATTCAACGCCTTATTGGTCGTTCACTACGCATGTGTGTTGATCTCAAAACACTGGGTGAACGTACGATTACACTTGACTGCGATGTGATTCAAGCAGATGGCGGTACACGAACAGCGGCGATCACCGGCGCCTGCGTTGCCTTGCGTGATGCCATCGACTGGCTCGTTAAACATAACAAACTCAAAAAAGCGCCTGAATTTAATTATGTTGCTGCGGTTTCTGTTGGCGTGTATCGCGGTCAACCCGTACTGGACTTAGACTATGCTGAAGACGTGCTCGCCGAAACTGACATGAACATTGTCATGAACGAAGTCGGACAATTTATCGAAATTCAAGGCACAGCGGAAGACAGCAGTTTTAGCCGTGATGAGCTAAACACCCTGCTGACCCTTGCAGAAGAAGGCATTCAAGGCTTAATCACCCAGCAAAAAAATGCTTGCCATGCTAACTAAATCACCATGTCAAACCGTCTAGATACTCGAGTACAACACCTCCGCGAGACCATGCGTCTTGCGGAGCTTGATGCCAAACGCACGCCAGGTTCAACACACCTGCTTGCGGTCAGTAAAAAACATCCTATATCAGCCATTCAAGCAGCCTTCGATGCCGGTCTACGCGATTTTGGTGAAAGCAGCTGGCAAGAAGCGCGTGACAAAATACGTGCCTTAGAAGCACTGCCTATCTGCTGGCATTTTATTGGCCCCATACAAAGCAATAAAGCCAAGTCTATTGCAACAAATTTTAACTGGGTTCACAGCCTATCTCGTGAAGATATTGCGGATAAATTAAACCGTGCACGTCCAGATGCATTGCCCCCGCTCAACGTGTGCCTACAAGTTAATTTAGATAACGAAGCCACTAAATCTGGTATTGCTTTAACTGATCTTGAGGCACTCGCCCGTGTTGTACTTAACTGCCCGCGTTTACGCTTACGTGGCCTTATGATTATTCCTAAACCATGTACAGATCTACATGCCTCTTACGAGCAATTTAAAAGCTTTGCCCATGAACAGGCTATTTTGGCAAAAAATCTACAGATAACACTCGATAGCCTTTCAATGGGCATGAGTCATGATTTTAAAGCCGCCATTCGTGCAGGAAGCACCTGGATTCGGATTGGACGAGGTATTTTTGGTAATCCTGAGCTATAATCAAATCAACCTATATCATTTCGACTGGGTGTTCTGATGACCAAAATAATAAAACACATCGGCCTACTAAGTCTGCTTCTCATCACGACAACAAGCTTTGCAGAACAAGCCCCTTTTTATTGCCCACAAAAACATGGCTACGTTCGCATTGGCATGACAGAATCCGAAGCGCTGGCAGCGTGTGGGCAACCTTCTTCAATCGAAAAATCAAAAGAATCCGCCGTTGAACAAGTGCCTGTGACCCAATTAATTTACACCACACTTAACCCTAATCCAGTTTATGAGGGCTACAAGCTTGTGTATCGTATGTGGTCTTTACCGATTGGTTCCCAAGGCTCAAGCCTTGAAGTGGATATTATCGATCAAAAAATCACGGCGATTCGCTTTAACGGTGAAAGCACGAACGCCTCCAGCGTTTGCAACAACCGCTCGTTTGCCGTCGGCGATTTGGCCGATACCGTTTTCACGGCCTGCGGAAGCCCATCCCATGTCAACCAAACCTTTGTGAACCGTCGCGTGAAAAGCAAAACCAAGCCTGTTACTTGGATTTATAGCTCCGATCCTTATCAACCGACTTTTCGTTTGATTTTTCTGGATGGGTACTTACGTGCCATTCAATAATATAGATACAATTGCACGCTTTTTTCTTGGCTTCAGTCATATTGAAATCATATTACCCATGTTGGTGCTGGGTTTTATTTTTTTTAATAAACCGCTTGTTTATCATACCTGCTGCCTGATGTTTTTTAGCATGCTTATCAACGTTGCACTCAAATCAACGTTTCAAGTTCCTCTTCATCCGAGCATTCACCATGCAGGCTTTGCTTTTCCTAGTGGTCATATGCAACTTGCCACGGTTGTTTATGGCTGGCTTGCCTTAAACTACGCAAACACATACCTTCGTATTTTCATCGGTATTATTCTTGTAGGCGTAGGTTTTGGCTTGGTGCATTTTGACTATCATACACTCGTCGATGTGGTCGGCGGCGCTTTTTTCGCAAGCTTATTGATTACAATTTATGCCTTACTAAAAAATAAATACCCAAGCATGTTATCTTGGTTTTTAGGCGTGATTGCAACCCTTGCCATGCCCTACATTGCCTGGCAAGCAAGCATTCCTGCGCATGCTTGGATAGCGTATTGCGCTGTGCTTGTTTTAACACTTTCTCGAAAAATAGTCTATGATAACAGTATGAGAGCATAATTTATTTGGTGACCATCATGCCTTCTTTAGCTGACGATATACTCAGTAAAACCACCAGCGAAGAACAATGGCTTTATTTAAAAAGTTTATTTACGAACGCTAAGATTACTTTAAAAGAAAATGAGGGTGCTGATGAGCTCTTGCCGGCCCTTGTTGAATTTCTTAAGAAAAACTATAAACCCGAAGCGCTTACTCTAGATAAATTGCTGGATCTATATCAATACTTATATACATGGCGCACCCATGAAAAAGAAATGAATGGCTACATCTTTGCAACCGTTCAAAGTGCGCTACTCCACATCATCTCTGAACCGCTGAATAAGCCACTCAAAGAACCACTCGAACGTATGCATCAAGAATGTGTGGCGTATATTAACGATCTGCAAGAACAACTTAAAAAAGATCCACGCAACAAACAAACGCCAAAAAAAATAGATATTTTATCAACCGCAGATAAAATCCTACAAGAAGAAGATGACCCCAACCCTATCAAGGCTACCTTATTTTTTAAATTCATATCAGATAACCAAGCGATTTTTGAGAAAGACCAACATCCTCGAGCGAAGCTTTTTCTCAAGACCGTTGCCGTGTTTATGGCCTTTTGTCTCGGTGCTGGTATTGGTGGCGTGTTTGCTTATCAAAAACTGTTTCATCAAAAAAATCCTGATGCTATGAGTGTTTTTGAAACAAAACTCAAAGAAGAGCTGTTCAGACTCTCGATATTTCAACCAAGCCCTGAACAAAATCCTGATAACAGCCTAGAACCAGGGCAAGATAGCGACATCAAGCCCTGATTTTTCTTCATTTCGCCCACAGCAGATCTAGCCGAGACCGTCCCCATGTTAGATTTACAGATAGTCACATCGCTTTCTTTTCTTCCTCCAGGCTCTCCAGCTCCTCATCATCATCATCGTTTTCAGAATGTGAGGTGATTGGCTGTGCAGGTTGGAACATGGCATACCGTGCTTTCTTCTGCCCTTCTGGCTTGTCTTCGACACATGGGTCAAATGCGCTTGTGACCTCTTTCGCATCAGCGTCAAAATCATGAACCTTGATAAGCTCATGAAGCTTAGGTATTCCGTCTAATAGCATCATCGCCAGAATATTACGCTGTTTCCTCGCAAATCTCGCAAGCTCGTCGGGTTGGTTCGGTGTGACTTCGGTAGGCAATAAAGCCCGGACTGAGGGAATACCCAGAAAAATCACCATGTATTCAGAGAACGTTTCGTCATCAAACTCTTTTCTTGTATGCCTTCGGATAAGATTTCTAACCATATAAAAACAAAGTTTAGCTTCTTCGGGATCAGTAATATCAAACACGGCCTGGGGGTTGTTTTCCTTAAAAGAGGCATAACGTTCCTCCAGATCTTCGAGTCGTTTTCGAACGAAAGGATCCGTGTATTCTCCATATTCTTCGCCATATATTTCGGCATAGGCGAACATGAAGGGGAACGAAAGTAGACGATTTACGACTAAATCATGCTCCTCTTCAACAGCACGTTGAAAAGCAAGATAATCGTCCGTCGCAATCATTGCTTGCAAATATTCGGGAGCAACACACTCAATAAGACGATTCATCACGTCAAGATGCCCCAGCCCTGCCGCCGCCACAAAAGCAGGATAATTCATGCAGGCAATCATTTCTTGGAGGAACTCGGGGGCAACACGATCAATAAAATCATTCATCATCGAAAGTTGATTGTATTCAGCAACTATGCGAAAAGCATAATAACCCCCGGCAGCAATCATGGCCTGCTCGTGTTCAGGAGCACATGCTCTAAGGTGCTCCATGAGGCGCATCATAACCTCAAATTGCTCGTTTGAAACAGCTCTTATAAAAACAGTAAAATTATCTGTTAATATAAAATTTTTGAGGTCGTTCGGATTATTTTCGGCGATTTTATCCAAAAGACTCACGTTACCGCTGACCGCCGCAAGGCTAAATACATCACCATTTGAAAGACCTAAATGTTCGGCAAAACGTAGCAGCACATCATCCTGGATATCTGGATGACCATAAGCGACGGATAACCACGTAGCCTGTTTACTGTCATGCGATAATAATTGCAACGTCTTGTTATCGAGTTTTTCGATCCAATCATCTTCTAGATGATTCAATGATGCCTGCATGAGCTCAAGTTGAAGCGGTAACAGTTCCTTATTAAAATACCAAAACCATGGGCCAAACGGTATATGCTGCGCTTGTGGGTGTTGCATTCGAACATCTTCAGAATCAAATTTCATTTTTTATTACCTATTTTTTATTACCTAGTTTTTTATTACCTAGAAAAGTGTGCGTTATTGCATTATTTTTTAAGCCCGTAATTTTCTCACTTTCGCCCAAAGCAACCCTAAATATTCATGCCATGCGGCATTAAAACTCATGACATTGTTCAGGCTAGGAAAAATACTGTCGAAGTATATCTTATTTTCATATTGAGAACCCGTGTAATCACACGGTGCCGCAATGGGATGCAAGCCTTGATGCTCAAACAAAGCCATGGATCGCGGCATATGGATCGCAGACGTCACCAAATAAAACGGTTCGTTTTTTAACCATGCTTTTGTAAGACGTGCTTCATCCGCCGTGTTCAGTGAATCCCTCTCAAGCACCCGATCCGAAGCAGGCACATGAAACAGATCTGCCAGCTCGTTAAAACGCACCGAATCAGCATATTGCAGGCCTCGTCTGCTGCCACCTGATAAAATCATCTTCGCTTCTGGTAGTTGGCGATACACGCGTAGGCCTTCTAAAAAACGCCTCAAACTCGCACTCGATAAGGCATCACTTGCCGGCATAGCTTTTATGCCAGACACCCCGCCCCCGAGCACCACCACCCAATGAATATTTGGATCAACCTGAGTTACACGTGTGTATTGATCTTCTAGTTTAACGCTCATCCTGTGTGGCAAAAAAGACGTGCTTAAAACAAGAATCCCAAGACATAGCCCCCCTAAACCCAGCGCAATTAATTTACTATCACCAACTTGCCTAACTAAACAAGCAATTAATATAACAGCGATAACAAAACCTATGCATAAAGGATGCAGTAAATATTCCGTGATATGCCGCAATTGCGACGCACGAATACTATCGATCATCATGACAAACTCCTCAACGTATTTTATGACCGCGTACGCCCCATCCAATACAAACCTAATAACGCAAACACCAGTGTAGGTAAAATAGCCGCCACCTCAGGTGGCCACAAAAACACTTGGCTAAACGGACCAAAAAAACGATTCACCAAATGAAAACTAAACCCAACGGTTGCCCCTGTTAATAATTTAGCCCCCATCGTGGATGAGCGCAGCGGTCCAAACACAAAAGGGATCGCAAGAATCATCATCACCACCGTACTGAACGGCTGAACCAAACGCTGCCAGTAAGCGAGTTTATAAGGAAAAAGTGCCGGTGATGCCGGCTGTGATGCTACATAGTGATGAAGTGTGCTAAAACTCATTTCTTCAGGTGTTTCACCACGTAATTTTAAAACGGCTAAATCAAGAGGGATATCCCAAGGCATGGTTTCATAGTGTTTGGCATACGTTTCATGTGAGCCAAATTTTGTTTCTTGGACACCTTGCGCCTCCCAAGCTCCATCATGCTTAACTAACCTATCGATTTTACGGGTAAAGCGCAGATGATGCGTTGCATCAAATTGAAATTGAACAATATCACGCAAATTATTATCTTCTAGCACATCCCCGATGAGTATAAAATTATTCTCATGCCGTAACCAAACACCATGACGGGTTCGCACCGCCTGACCGCTGGTTAAAGCCTGGCTCTTAATATCATGCGAGGTCGCTAAAAGTTGCGGCACAAGCACTTCGCCGAGCAGGGTCACAAACACAATCACCCATACAGAAGCTTTTAATACGCCCCAGGTCACGCGCTTAATTGAAACACCGGAGGCCTGCATCACCAAAAGCTCACGGTGTGTTGCTAAATTGCCCAAGCCAACCAAAGCGCCTAACAAACACGCCACAGGAAAAAATAAATACACTTGTTCGGAAACTTCGAGCAGCACGACACGGAGTGCTTGACTCAAATGGTAGCTTCCTCGACCTAAGTCCCCCAACTCGTTGACAAATAAAATAAACATTTGTAAACCTGTCAGCATCAAAGTCACTAATGCAATTGAGGCTAAAACAGTTTTAGCAATGTAGCGATCGAGCAATTTCATGACGGTTTCTTCCTGTTGCGCCACATCAACCCCACGGCAATCAAAATCATGCTGCCGTGCAAACAAATCACCGCAAGCCATAACGGCAGTTTGCCAGAAGCCACGGCATCTCGCGCCATAAACATAAAATTGGCATATGCAATAAACAACACAATCGCCGGCAATAACCGTGCGTATTTTCCGGCACGCGGATTCACCCGAGAGAGCGGTACCGCAACCAAAGTGAGTACGAGCACCATCAGTGGGATAGAAAAACGCCATTGCAATTCAGCGGCTTTGGCATGATCATCCGGACCTAGGGGCCATAAATCAGCGGTATTGGCCGATCGTAAATCTCCGGCTTTCGGTGAAGATACAGGCTCGGGCAAACGTGTTTCATATTGCTTAAACGACGCCACTTGATAATCAGCATGGCCTGGCTGGCCTTGATACGCGCGACCATCCAGCAACACTAAATCATGTGCGCCCGTTTTTGCATTATGTGTCGCATACGCTTCATCCGCCCATAAAACATCCCAACGTGGTTCACCTTTTTTTGTATTTAATCGTGCTAAAAATACGCCCTCGGCTCGATCATGATGTTGATTCATATTTTCTACATAAAACACATCTTTCCCACCAGAAGTCGCGGTAAACGTGCCGGGGACTAAAGTCTTGATCATCACTTGAATGCCACTGCTGCGTAATAATTTAACGCGCTCGATAGCAATCGCGGGATTCACCCACAATAAAATCACCAAGACAATCGCCGCCACACCGGACGCCATGACTAAACTGTGCTTTAAGAGCTGGGGTGGGCCATAACCACAAGCATGCAACACCGTCATTTCACTTTCGGCATATAAGCGCCCATAAGCAAGCAAAAGTGCCATATAAAAGCCAAGCGGCAGTAACAAGCCCATAAACATCGGCAATTCGAGTGCCATCAGTTTTAAAATAAACATCGCCGGAATTTGACCATTCGCAGCGCGAGATAAATACTGAACAAATTGATTGCTCATAAAAATAAGCAACAAAATACTGGTTAAAGCAAGCAGTGTGGTGAACACTTCTTTGGCTAAGTAACGAAAAATTAACACGATCCCAGCGTTCCCAACAAAAAATTAAGGTAGCCAAGCATATCAGGCCCCGGTAAAATAAAAATTCTTCGTACACTATAACACGATAGGAAGCTCACCTCATGTATGGACTTAGCCAAAATAATACGTTTGATCATTTAGATAAAAACACATGCCTTGTGCTTGGATTTTTTGAAGATAGCGCTCTACCTGCGTTTGCTAAATCATGGAATCTCGAACAGGCGTGTAAAAAATTAACGACACGTGGTGACAGTCTGTGGCATTTTCATAACGAACACACTATCTTACTCCTGCATTGTGGTGAACAAGCCGCTTTTCGTTCGAGGCACATCGCAAAGCTTTGTCAGACAGCCTATTCAGCGTTAAAACAACAAAAAATAGCTGCCGCCACGGTGTGCATCCCCCAAGCTCAAAACACAACACCTAATCAACAGATCGAACACACGTTACTCCAATTAGATGCGTGCGCTTACAAACCACCGTATCTCAAAAGCGAACCAGAAAAACAACCCTATGCGCTTGAATCGGTAGAATTTTATCTAGAAGGCGCAACCAACGACGCCATCAAAACCGCAACGGCTACGGCCGCAGGCGTTGCTTGGGCACGGACACTTGCTAATTTACCGGCCAATTATTGCACGCCGTCACACATGGCCACCGAAGCGGTTGCCCTTGCTAAAACACATGACACGCTGAGCACCCGCGTGCTTGAGCGAGAAGACATGAGAGCACTCGGTATGGGCGCCTTTCTTGCCATCAGCCAAGGCAGCCCTGAGCCACCAAAGCTTATCGAGATCCAATACCGCGGTGCAGGGGACGAAGCCCCGGTTGTCCTCGTGGGTAAAGGTGTGACGTTTGACTCGGGCGGGATTTCACTTAAACCCCCTGCAGGCATGCATGAAATGAAGTACGACATGGCCGGTGCCGCAAGTGTACTCGGTGCAGTGAAAGCGTGCGCACTGATGAAGCTGCCGATTAATCTCGTAGGTTTGCTCGCGTGTACCGAAAACATGCCCAATGGTGAGGCGACCAAACCTGGGGATGTGGTCACAAGCATGCTCGGTAAAACCATTGAAATCACCAACACCGATGCCGAAGGTCGTATGGTGCTTGCTGATACGTTAACTTATGCTGAGCAGTTCAAGCCGCGTTTTGTGCTTGATATCGCGACGTTAACCGGTGCAATTTTAATCGCACTAGGTCGCTGGGCAAGCGGGTTTATGACGGAAGATGAAGACCTTGCAAACACACTTGAGCAAGCGGCCATTGAAAGCAACGACCCTGTCTGGCGTATGCCGCTCGATGAAAGCTTCCAAAGCGCACTCGAAAGCCCAGTGGCTGATATGATCAACGCCTCACTCGATCGCGAAGCAGGCAGTGTGACAGCCGCATGCTTTTTATCGCACTTCACCAAAAAATTCCGTTGGGCGCATCTGGATATTGCAGGCACCGCCTGGAACACAGGTAAAAAACACGACGCCACAGGACGTCCTGTGCCGCTCTTGATGGCGGTTTTACGCGAGGCTGCACGTGCGCGTTGATTTTTATGTGATTGAAGATGAGCATCCAGACGCACTTTTTCGCGTTGCCTCCCGCCTGCTTGCCAAAGCGTATGCAGGCGGTTTACGTTCTTGGGTTTTGTGTGCCGATGCGCAGGCTGCGAGGGAGTTAGATACCTATCTTTGGACCTATCAAGACGACAGCTTTCTCCCGCATAGTCTCGCGGGAGAGGCCCCCGAAGGCTTAAACCCACCGATTCAGATAAGCGCGGGTAGCATGCCAGCAGAAGATCAAAACTTTAATTTATTACTTAATCTAAGAGAAAACACACCTGAACATTATCAACCATTTGAACGCGTGCTTGATGTGGTTGCTTATGACGCAAAAGAAGCTGGACGCGTCCGTTATCGCGCGTATCGGGCAGCAGGTGTAACGTTACATAAGCATACAATTTAGTCACTCGTCTGATCACTAACAAGCCAACAAGGCGTTATATTCAATATTAAACTCAAGAGCTTTTGTAATTGGCCTTGAGTTTTTTCCGCTTTTCTTGAATTCAACAATACCATAACGCTCCATTGTTTTTAGCGTCCTACTCAAATTGCCTGGTTGCCGATGCGTAATACAAGCTAACTCTTTTATTGAAGCCGGTTTCTTTTCATTAATAATTTGGAGCAAACGTAAATTATTTTCATTCAAGACTTCACTTAGAGATTTGATCGATGAAAACCAAACTTTTGGTTCATTTTTTTTAGGCTTAAGTTGTCCCGACGCAATATCCATTAAACGTTTTTGGAAATTTTCTCGTGGCATAATACCAACTTTTAGAATTTTCATTTTTTATTACCTCCGTCATTCAATTGAGTCATAATCGAATTAACTTCACTTAAAAAATAGCGATAGCAAAACATTCAATCCTGGATCCAGCTTCACAACAAACCTAAAAATATCATCAGATGATACTTGTCATCATAATTTATATTCATAAATAAGTCAAACATAACCGGACGAGCGGACAAGCGACGAGCTGTCGTAACGATATGAAAATGTCAGGCTCCCAACTAAAAGAATCTTTTCCAATCGAGAAAAAGAGCTTCAATTTTTGGAAAGCAAGTGGCAAAGTCCTGATCCTCAATTTCTCGTTTTATGGGGAAAGCGTCGTATCGGTAAAACGGCCCTTGTGTAAGAATTCATAAAAAATAAACCACATGTATTTTTTCTCTCAGAAAGCACAAGCGACAAAGAACAGCTCAAACGATTTTCAGTAGCCCTTGGTGATTTTTTTTCAAGAACCTCTTATTAAGCTTCTGGCCATTGTTGTGCTGCGTGTAAAACACGAAGTATTTGAATAAAGAAATCTTTTTCTCGATAGACAACGATATAATTCGCAAACACGATTAACTCTCTCGTCCCTTTCACTCGACCATGGCGTCCCATTTTAGGAAACGCTATCAACCTAGAAGTTTTCTTCTCAATATCATCTTTTACGCGTTGAGCCGCATCTGGGTTATCATCAGAAATATAATCTACAATTGCCAAAAGATCTGAACGCGCCAATTTCAGCCATTCGAGTTTAAGCACGACGGCGTTGCCTCTTTTTATCAATTGACATTTGTGCTTCATCCATAACCTGCTCATGCGAAACAGTAGGCTCCGAGTCATCCAAGGCCTTATTTACCTGTTCACGGAACCAAGCATCGTGCGCTTTTGGATCAGCCGTTAATCCAACAGGTAACCCACCTTCCTTAGTAATCCGAGTTAGCAAAATTCGCACAGCATCTGATAATGTTAAACCAAAATTAGCAAGCTTTTTTGTTGCATCAGCTTTCAGCTCATCGTCCACCCGAACATGCAACATTGAAGTATGAGTCATAATCTGTTCTCCAAACATTAGCCTATGCTTTTATTATAGGTCTCAATAGAGATACATTCAATAATGACACTGGGTAGAGTAAGAGAGGTTCTGTCGCAAAAAAACCGTGAACCGGTTAGACTAAGCCTATTTCAGATGAACTTGGATGTTTTATGATCAGCTTCAAGCAG
>JAACPN010000029.1 GCA_009995425.1 Legionella sp.
TTAAAAATGAAACATCCATACCTTGGATGGGAGGCTTAAAAATTAATTTCAGTGGCGGTAGCGTTACCTGATTTATCTTAATGAAAATCCATGTTTATCGTTTTTCCAGCACCTCCTCGCTGTGGAGCCACACCATTCTAAATTATGCCCGCTATCTTTTTTGGTCTTTGGCACTCATCAGCATGGTTTGGACTTATGGCTTGATGGCGTTACGCAAGGCAGATATTCAGGAGTTTATGAGTGAGACCGTGCGGTTTTTGGTGGTGCTCGGATTTTTTTATTGGATTTTAGATCATGGCCCGGCCATTGCCACCTCCATCATGGACTCTATGCGACAGCTCGCGGCCAATGCGTCGGGTATTGATGCGCACGTGTCGCCTTCTGATATTGTGGATGTGGGGTTTGATATTGTCTCAAAAGCCATTGATAACTCATCCATCTGGTCACCGGCTGCAACCACGGTGGGGTTGATGGTCGCAGGGATTATCTTGGTTGTTTTGGCTTTGGTCAGCATTAACATGCTCATTATTTTGATTACCGCTTGGGTTTTAACCTATGGCGGGATCATTTTATTGGGCTTTGGTGGCGGTCGCTGGACGCAGGATATCGCCATTCAATATTACAAAACGGTGCTTGGTATCGCACTCCAGGCCTTTGCCATGATCTTAATTATTGGGATCGGCAAGTCGTTTGTCGATCAATATTATGTCGCCATGTCAAAAGACATTTTATTGAAAGAGATGTACATCATGCTGGTGGTCGCCGTGCTTTTGCTGGTGCTCATCAATAAAATCCCTCCTGTTTTGGCCGGGATTGTCTCCGGTGGAGGTATCGGCGGTGGAGGTGGCGGTCTTGGGCTGGGTGGCGCTTTAGGCGCTGCTGGCATTGCGGGCGCTACGTTAGCGAGCAGTGCCGGAGCTGCAAGCGCTCAGGGCGCCGGTGGTCTATCCGCCTTACATGCTGCATTCAAAGCCGCTTCTCAAAGTGTGGGTTCAGGTGATGTTGGCTCTTTTTCAAGCGGCAACGTGGGGAAAAAATCAGGTGGTTTAGCACAAGCCATGGGGCAAGCTTCTAAATTTGCGGGTTCTTTCAGTTCGCATTTAGCTTCTGGTGCGTTGGATGTGGCTCGAGAAAAAGCAGGGAGTATGAAAAGCACGTTTGCTGCAAAAGCCGCTGAAACGACAGGTGGCAAGATTGCTGATGCTATTCAACAGCGTAAAAACGTTGCCGGACATGACGTATGAGCCTAAAAAAACCTAATAAATCCATTGGCCCACAAGTAAGGCAAAAACGTCACCCTAAGCTTAATAAAACGCTGATGTTACTCATCGTACTTGCGCTACTTATCAGCATGCAGATTGGCACACAATTTGTGGCGTATAAATTTTCGCTGAAGCATGTTTATCCACCCTGGCAGGTGCTGATATGGCATTTGAAATACCATGCTTATCATCCTGATTATTTTGATGCGGCATTGGGTTTGATGGTGATGAGCAGCAGTCTTTTCTTCATGCTGCTTGTGTTTTCAGGCAAACATTCAAAACAAGACAGTGTCAGTGAATACCTGCACGGCTCAGCCCGATGGGCTAATCAGGACGATTTAAAAAACGCAGGGCTTATTGGCCATGATGAAGGTGTTTATGTGGGCGCTATTGAAGATGAAAAAGGCCAGATTCATTATTTGCGCCACAATGGCCCGGAGCATGTTTTATGCTATGCGCCCACACGTTCGGGTAAAGGGGTGGGGCTTGTTATTCCGACCCTTTTATCCTGGAAACAGTCGTGTGTGATCACGGATTTAAAAGGCGAGCTTTGGGCCATGACCGCAGGTTGGCGGCAAAAACATGCCAACAACAAGGTGATTCGCTTTGAGCCTGCAACGTTAACAGGTACAGCTCGCTGGAATCCACTGGATGAAATCAGGGTAGGCTCTGAATATGAGGTCGGCGACGTTCAGAATCTCGCAACCCTCGTGATTGATCCCGATGGCAAAGGGCTTGAAAGCCATTGGCAAAAAACCTCACAAGCGCTTTTGGTGGGTTTTATCCTTCATGCCATGTATAAGCTTCAAAATCAGGGCGAACCGGCTACCTTTCCTAACATTGATAGGATGCTGGTGGATCCGCATACCAACATTGCAGATTTACTGATTGAAATGACCCAATACCCGCATGTTGAGGGTAAAACACATCCTGTGATCAGTGCATCAGCTCGTGACATGATCGACAGACCCGAGGAAGAGGCCGGTTCTGTATTATCGACTTTAAAATCATATCTGGCGTTGTATCGCGATCCGGTGGTGGCTCATAACGTATCTTCATCAGATTTCTGTATTAAAGATTTAATGCACCATAACATGCCCGTCAGCCTTTATATCGTCACGCAACCCAATGATAAAGCACGATTGCAGCCCCTGGTTCGCGTCATGTTGAACATGGTTGTTCGTCTTTTGGCGGATAAAATGGAATTTGAGCGCGTCGATGGGTGCGTGAGAACAAAAAAAACTTACAAACACCGCCTGTTGTGCATGATTGATGAATTTCCAAGCCTGGGTAAGCTTGATATTTTACAAGAATCTTTGGCGTTTGTTGCAGGTTACGGCTTAAAGTTTTATTTAATTTGCCAGGATATTAATCAGCTTAAAAGTCGTGAGCGGGGCTATGGGCCGGATGAAATGATTACCTCAAATTGTCATATTCAAAACGCCTACCCACCTAACCGCATTGAAACCGCCGAGCATCTTTCAAAGTTAACGGGGCAAACAACGATTGTTAAAGAACACATCACCACCAGCGGTAAGCGTATGTCAGCGTTTTTAGGCCAGATTTCTAAAACAACGCAAGAAGTTTCGAGGCCGCTTTTAACCATGGATGAATGCCAGCGTATGCCAGGGCCTAAAAAAGATGCAAACGGCTTCATTACGGAGGCAGGTGACATGGTGGTGTATGTGGCGGGCTTTCCCGCGATTTATGGTAAACAGCCGCTTTATTTTAAAGATCCGGTTTTTATTGCGAGAGCTTCTGTTGAAGCGCCACTTCAGTCGGATGTTTTACGTGGCCGATTAAGTATCGAGGAGAAAATCAGGCTATGAAGCGATTGACTGTGTGGATTGCTGATTTTTTGCTAAGCATCATCGGCATGGTACTGTTTTTGGTCGTGATGGGTTTTAGAATAAACCTCACCGATTCCATCCCCGTCGGATTGTATCGCATTAAAGCTGTTAAAGACGTTAAAAACATAAAACAGGCTTATGTGATTTTTTGCCCGGATGACAAACCCGTCTTTCAACAGGCACGCGACAGAGGTTATATCGACAGCGGCCTGTGCCCTGGCGGCTACGGGTACTTAATGAAAAAAGTGGTGGCAACACAAGGTGACAGGATATCGGTTACACCTGAAGGCGTTTTTGTGAATCAAACGCTTGTTCCCTTTTCAAAACCACAATCAAACGATCGGATGCATCGGCCATTATCTCGTTTCCAAGCCTTCAATTATCAACTTAAAGCAGATGAACTCATGACTATGACCAACCAAAGCGCGTGGTCGTTTGACAGTCGTTATTACGGCCCTGTTCGCCTAGGCCAAATCAAGGGCGTGATCACACCCGTGTGGATAAAACACAACATTGGAGAAAAAACATGACTGAATTCGAGGCTAAAATATTGTGTTTTATTATTGAGCAGGTCTATAAAAATAGTGCTATTATTAATTTAAATGCCGTGTATAGGAATTATAAATGACGATATTTAATGATATTACAGCAGGTTATGAAGATGAAGAATCTGGTAAAATTTTTCTTCATCCTTCATATAATAAAGCATTTTTAGAACAACTAGAGAGCATCGCTTATTACGCATTAATTGCTCATCGTGCTCAGCATGATGGTAAGATTTATCCGTATGGAAATGAATTTGGTTCAGCTTGTAAACTTTGCGTTGAATATTTTAAAGCAGCTTCGGATTCTTTTGTGGAGGAAAAGATTCTATTGTCCTCAGATGATATAAATAATTTTTTGTATTATGAGGGATTGTTACGTGCTTCTCCACGTACCGATCCCCATGTTGATGAAAATGAGTATCTTAATGAACTTGTTAATCGACTTAAGCAATATTTCATTGATCCTGTGGTCGCACACCATGACACCATGAATCCTAATTCTACTATAGTTTTACCAGATATAAGCTTGACTCCTAAGCGTCCTTCTATTTGGCAAGCTTTAAAAACTAGCTATGGACGACAATTTCCCACGGATGCTGCGCTCGTCCTAGGCGTACCTACTCTCATGCTTCTCATGTTAGGAGCGTTGGCACTGAGTGGCGTTGCTGGTGGTGTGCTTGGTTGGCTATTGATAGGTGCGGCGCTTATTGGTGGAGTATCTGCAGCAATTGGTGGTACGCGCATGGGTGGGCATATCGGTAATCTATTCGATCTACGCCATAACTTGAAAGAATATCCAGACATTATTGATAACCGCATATCCATCAGTCGCGATGTGAAGCTATCTCAGGATTTATCTGCAAAAGATTTACCTGAAAAATCAACATTAGACAGTAAAAAAACGTTATATGCCAACCCCCAAAACACAACAACCACGGTGTGGACTCCTACTGGGGATAGTCCAATATATGCAAGTGAGAACGATAAAGATAAGAATAAGCCAGGCTCAAGCCAAAGCTTAGGTAATAGTCCATGATCCATGATGTCCACATTGCAGTAACTTCGAAGGTTTTTGGTAAAATGATGGTAATGAAAAGGCTGATTTAGCAGCGAACAAATCGTTACTACATCAAACACAAGCAGCAACGATGGAAGAAGCATGAAAAATAATGATTTAGCCACCCAATGGGCAGTGGATTATCTGGAATCTCATGATTGTAGGCTGGTTGCCATTAACAAAATCGTTGAACCAGCCCATTCGATAGTGAAAAAAATAAGCACATCTCAAGGTGTTTTCTATTTGAAACAAACGCCTCCCGCACTATTTATTGAGCCCGACACAATAGCCCTGCTCCAAGCTCAAGGATGTCAGCATATTCCAACCGTCATTGTAAAAAATGATCAATATCATTGCTTTTTGATGGCTGATTGTGGCGATATCACGTTACGCGAACTGTTTTTAAAAGATAATATTGATATAAGCTTATTGGAGCAAGGGATTAGGTCTTATGCAGCTATTCAAAGAAGACTGGAAAATGATACGCCCAAGCTGATAACTTTAGGCTTTCCCGACTGGCGGCTTGATAAATTACCCTTGTTATATCGCGATCTTATACAAAAAAAAGAGCTATTGATTGCTGATGGCCTAACTCTAAAAGAAATCACTGCCCTTAATCAGATTTATGATTTCTGTGTGGAACAATGTGAACGACTGTCAAAATATAAGATTCTTGAAACCATCAATCATAGCGATTTTCAGGATAACAATATGCTACTGTCTCAAAAAACAGGGGAGATAAGCCTTATAGATTGGGGAGAAACAAGTATTGGTCATCCATTTTTATCGCTCAACACTTGCTTATGGAACCTGACTTATTTCCACAACATGAAGCCAGATGATTGTCGGTATCAAACATTACAACGGATCTGTGTTTCTCCTTGGCTAGGTAACCATGAAGAAAGTGATTTAATAACAGCGTTCAACATCGCTAACTCGCTTTTGGGTGTTTTTGCTGCCTTAAATTACAAGCGTATGTATGAGGCAACAGCAAGCCAGCAAAAGACTGTTCAAGCAGAGCATCCTGGCTCAATAGCGGGGTGTTTAAGAGGCTTTTTATCTAGAAAGCCTCTAATTTAACATGAACTTAATCCAAAAACTTTCCGTCGCACATGGTTATCAGGTTGGCGTCTTTGGCGCTCCAGCTTATCATGTGCATGATTCTGCAATAACACTTCACTTCTTCCGGCGAGCTGAACCACATCGAGTTGGGGCACGTCTCGCAAGCTGTTTTGACCTTCGGCTGGCGCGCCTTGTCTAACGCTGAAAGCGTTGGGCTTTGCTCTGTTTCCACGCCTCGTGGTTGCGGTTGCCCCAGCAACTTCATGGCTTCTTGAAGTTCTTCGTCCATCATTACGTCCGTATCGTCTTGATTGTTCATTGTTTTTCTCCTGTTCTAAAATTAGTTTTTGACGCTGAGCTTCCATGCCAGGGTCAGCAAAGGTGATCGTGATATTATTTTGAACGGCTATATGCAGGATAATTTTTTTGAAACGTGGTGAACCGTTCACGCGTATACAGTTACCGTAGTTCTGCTTGGCCATGTCAATGGCTTGCTTTAGCGCGGCAATGGATGTGCCTTTAGATATTTGAATTTCTTCCCCGTTGTTTTTGATGACCGTTTTATCAAATTTATAAATCTCGGTGCCTTCTTTGGTAATGGAATCAACGTGCTCAAAATTCGTTAAAGAAAAAGCGGTTAATGCAGTTGATGTGCCAGATAAGGTGTAATTATTTTGATTTTTTCGATGGCGATAACGCATGGCCGTTAAAGCTTCATGGTCGCCTTCCTGCGCATTTTGTCGTAACCAGTCGGCCCATGTTTTGTTTTTGTGGGCGTCAACAAGGTGTTTGCGCTCCGTTGTATATTTTTCACGTATTGCTTCAATATCATTCAAAAGATTTTTACTGATGTGCTGATACATGTATTTTTTCTGGGTTCTTGACGCGCTCATGAACTTCAGCGCACTACGCTTGATGCGAGCACGCTTTTTGGTTTTTTCAATCAGCCTGAATTGAGCTTCACGCAGATGTTTGAGCTTGGTTGAAAGCGTGGCTTTACCGTGCGTCATGTCATACTGATAACGGGCATAAAGTGCTGAGCCAATCACGTTCTTATTCAATGGCTCATAGCGATAAACATTGTGCTTCTGAATTTCACCATCAAATGTCGCGGGTGTAAATGCACCCAGTTTTGATTCAAGGCTATGTTTAGAAAAACCGCGAGAGATTGAGCTTGCTTTAACGGTAAGACCGTTGGCATTGCAAAAAACGAACCCATTGGCTTTAACACGCATGATGATGCCATGTTGTGCGAGTACTTGATGCAGCGTCGCCCAATCTTTGGCACCATCAAGCTGTGTCTTGCAATTCCGTTTCATCCAGTTAATCAGGCTTTCAATACCTGAATGCCGTTCCATATCATCGGCAAGGTTCTCCGATCGGCCTTTTCGGGTTTGATGGTTGGTGACTTCAAGCCCAAACTCATGTTCCAGTGTGGATGCAACCTCGGCAAAGGCTTTATAAGCTCTATATGGCTCAATCATGTTAAAGGTTTTAGGATGAATTTTATTTATGGCCACGTGAATATGAAGGTTGTCTGTATCATGATGAATGGCGCTGATTCTTTGATGATCGTGCAACCCAATCGATGATATAACTCGGTCTTCTATCGACTTCAAGACTGCTTCAGATGGGTTTTCTCCTGGCGCAAACGAAATCAATACATGATACGTTTTATCACCTTTGGCGCGTTGATTTTTGGCCTGTGTTGCCAAGACTTCTTGAGTGGCCCACGTGGGATCAATGCTATTACAGTTTGATATTCTGACCTTGCCAACCCGTTCCTGCTTGTTTTGCTCATCGGTAATGTATTTAACAAGGCCAGAAAAGCTGCTCATGCGTGCTGATTTCTTAGGGATATGGCGAATAATCATAATTTTTTCACCACATTCAACATTGTATCCTGCGTTGTCTGAATGCGATCTAACAAAATTTTTATGTGTCGGTGATCAAAATGTGCTACGCGTCTATCCTGGACAAGCCAGAGCTTTAAAAGCCCCCCAAGCCTCCCCATGTCGGCATTGATTTTGGATAGTTGAAGTACATAATCTTTATCAATGGCACTTTGAATTTGAAAGCCCAGCCCAATTCGACGTAAATATTCAGCAATAGAAAGCCCTGCTTTAATGGCATTAGATTTAATTTCAATTTCTTCATCGGGAAGAACGGGGACACGAAGATGACGGCCGTGTTTTCGGGTGAGGGGTTTTTGATTTTTGTCCATAAGGATGCTGACCTCTAAATAAGTGGTTTGCAATCCTTTAGATACTGATTTATTTGTTACTTTTTGACGTCAAAAAGCAGGATGACCGTTGAGCACCGAAGGTGCGAATAAGGCGTGTGAAATTTGATGACCAGCTTGCCGGTTAGCTAACTTCACCTATCTTGCCCTGCATGTTGACTTCATTACTTTGGATATTAGCAGGTTTTTTTCCGTTACTTCAAGGTGATTTATCATCATAGTCATAAAATTCACTTAAAATAACCCATAATAACCTTTAGTTATGATAAATTACGTTTATGGTCGATAAAATTCACTTAAAATAACCCGTAAAGGCATATAAATTACATTTTTTCTTGCAGGCTTCATCAATATCCCATAGCATTAAATACATGAGTAATTATCAATTGATGGTCTTACATGGGAAGCTCGCTCAGCGAACGCATCACAAAAAACCAGCTCAGTAAGCAGGTGTCTGATAACTCCAGAAATAAAGTTGCCTTCCTTGCGCTTAAAGACGATATTGCCGGGGCTCTTGCCGATGGCTGGTCGATGAAAGCAATCTGGGAAACTTTAAGCATGGAGGAGAAAATATCCTTTTCTTATAAGACGTTTTGCGTCTACGTGACGCGATTGATTCATGCACCACTCAAGCCAGATATGCATAAGAACACCAAGGAAGATGAAAAGGAAAAAAGTAAATCACACGATGAAATCCGTGGATTTACGTTTAACCCCAAACCCAACTTGGAGGAACTCGTGTAATGTCAAAAATTCATATCACGTTGCAGGGCAAAGGCGGTGTCGGAAAATCTTTTATTTCAGCCACCACAGCGCAATATAAATACCACAAAGCACAATCACCGCTTTGCATTGATACCGATCCCATTAACGCCACCTTCCATGGCTTCAAGGCGCTCAATGTGGAACATATTCAAGTCATGAGCGGCGATGAAATCAACCCTCGACTTTTCGATACCCTCATTGAAAAAATCGTGCCAAGCACGGAAGATGTCGTCATTGACAACGGCGCCAGTTCATTTGTGCCACTGTCTCATTATCTGATCAGCAATCAGGTTCCTGCACTGTTGCAAGAATTAGGGCACGACATGGTGATCCATACCGTAATTACCGGCGGCCAGGCACTGTTTGATACCATGAATGGTTTCGCGCAACTGGTGAACCAATTTTCTGGCGATGTTCAATTTGTTGTCTGGTTAAATCCCTTTTGGGGCGCAATCGAGCATGAAGGCAAAGCCTTTGAGCAAATGAAAGTGTACAGGGAAAATAAAGATCGAATATCCGCCTTAATTCACATTCCTGACTTAAAGAAAGAAACCTATGGGCGCGATCTAACCGACATGCTGCAACAGAAACTGACCTTTAATGAAGTGTTGGAAATGCCAGATAAAAGCATCATGACCCGCCAACGTTTAAAAATTGTGCGTGATCAGCTTTTTGGGCAGCTCGATAGCGCCATGGTGATCTAATGTCAGGCAAACTTAATGAAGCCATTCAAGACATTGCCGTGAAGCATGGTGTGCTCTTGGGTAGGGATGATCCAATTCTTATGCTTCAGACCATGAACGAAAGACTGCTTGAGGCAAACCGAAAGGCTCAGCAGGAGATGCTGGTGCAGTTTAAAGAGGAGATGGAGCTGATTTCCTCGCAATGGAAAGATGATGCCAAAGAAAAAGCCGAAAAAGTTATCAATGCGGCGTTGGTTGGCAGTAAAGAGGCTATGAGCAGATTATTGCAGGAATCGACCAACGAATCGGTTCAGGTTATGAAAAAGATGATATCGGATTCGTTGGTGGAGGCTCGTGGCTTGGAGCAGCGGACGCGGAAGTTTAGTCGGTTTGCATTATTCTCCACGGCAGCAATTTTGTCTGGTTCTGGTATGTTTATGCTCTTTTCCCTTATTTATATATTGTAGGTAATGAATTTACCTAGCGGATGACAAATTTATACCTGGACTTTGCCACAAAAAGTTAGTATATTTTGTGGCAAGGGGACTATAAATTATGACTGAATCTATTGTAGATGCTGTAAAAAAAAGAATTATTGAGCATGGTCGAGGATGGTGTTTTACTCCAAAGCATTTTCTTGACTTGGATAGTGACACTGGCGTTCGTAGTGCGCTGTCACGTCTTCAACATGCTAAAGTGATTCGACGTTTGGCACAAGGCATTTATGATTACCCCCGTGAGCATCAGGTGTTAGGCTTACTTCCCCCCAAGCCAGAGGACGTTGCAAAAGCTATCACAGAAAAAAATGGGATACAAATTCAACCAACTGGTGCTTATGCAGCAAACCTTATCGGTTTGTCAGAGCAAGTGCCTGGCCGAATAGTGTTTTTAACAAATGGCCCATCAAAAAAGATTAAAATTGGGAAACAAGAGATATTGTTTAGGACAACAACAGAAAAAAATATGTACCCTGCGGGCACTCGTGTTGGTCTTGTAATTCAAGCAGTTAGAAACTTGGGACAAGAAAATCTTGACAAAAATGTTCATGCTAAAATTCAAAAATTTCTTGCTTCAACAAGTAAAGATGAGCTTATCAAAAATTTAAAATACGCACCCCAATGGATTCGAGCATATATTTTTAAGATTATGGGGGTTATGTAATGACACAGTTGCACCTGCTTTCTGTAACGGAACGTGAGTTATATTTTGATGCATCAGTCAATGAGTCTGGTCTCCCTTTTGAAATTATCGAAAAAGACTTCTGGGTTGTTTGGATCCTGGAAAGATTGTTTTCGCTGCCAGATTTAAATGATCATCTTACGTTCAAAGGTGGAACCTCACTTTCAAAAGTTTATGGCATTATTCAACGGTTCTCTGAAGATGTTGACCTTTCAATTGAAAAAGATTTTTTTGGGTTCGACAATGCGAATGATCCTGAGAAAGCAGTATCAAAAAAAAAGCAGCGGCTGGCTTTAGGTAACCTGTCTACGGCCTGTTCCAGATACGTTCAAAATGACCTTATGACGGCTTTAAGAGTTGCTATATCGCAGAAATTAGAGACAGCAGAAGGGTGGAAACTTATTGTAGATGCCGAAGATCCAGATGGCCAAACACTACAGTTTGAGTATCCAAGTACGACAGAGAAGAATGCATATATTCGTCCTTCAGTTAAAATTGAGCTCGGAGCTCGCTCTGAGCATTGGCCTGTGGGTAAACATAAAATCCAGAGTTATTCAAAGAACATACTTAAAGAGAAGATCCAGGAGCCAGAGGTTTGGGTTAAAGTTCTCGAAGCGAAACGTACTTTTTGGGAAAAAGCCACCATCCTTCACCAATACGCACATCTACCACAGGATAAAAAATTACCCCCGAGAATTTCAAGACACTACTATGATTTTTTCTGTCTTTTAAAATCAGATATTAAACCTTGTGATCTTGGTGATTGTAAACTTTTAGATAGAGTTGCAATTCATAAAGGCATATATTTTGCATCTGCTTGGGCTAATTATGGCGCAGCTAAGAAAGGAAGCTTGAGGCTGTCGCCACCATCCTCTCTTTTGAATGACCTGGAAAAAGATTTCGGTTTGATGAAGGACATGTTTTTTGGAAGTGTACCTGAATGGAATGCAATACTGCAGGTAATTAGAGATTTTGAAATAGAGTTTAATTCAACGGTTTGATATTGGTTATTAATAGTACTAATACGGCCTATCACTGCCTGGCACAGCAGTGACGAAAACGTGCCGTAACTGGTTACGTTTGTAGTGTGTTTTAGGCCGTTCCAGGCAGTTTTAACGACATTTGATGCATCGTAAGGTATTGATTTTTAATGTTTTATCTTGTTGAGTATCAGGCTTCGAACCAAGGTGTCGGGAGTTCGAATCTCTCCGAGCGCACCATTAAAATCAATGACTTAGCTCTAGTTTGTGTCTAAAAAACCAAGTTACTGTGACCAAAACGTGTCTAAACACGTTCAGCCGCAGCTCTCAAATGTGCACTTGAAAGATGCGCATAACGCAACACCATTTCATAATTGGACCACCCGCCGAGTTGTTGTAACTCATGCAAAGGTGTACGATTTTGCACATGCCAACTTGCCCAGGTATGGCGTAAATCATGCCAGCGAAAATTATTGATTCCTGCTCGTTTCAATGCTTTTTGCCATGCATGGTTGTTACAGCGCGTTACGGGATTATCTTTGTATGTAAAAACATACGTTGGATTTTTCCCTCGTTGATCTTTTAAAATTGAGATTGCCTGTTTGTTCAATGGAACAGCAATGGGGCGTTTAGATTTAGATTCATCAGCATGAATGAAAGCATGCTTTTTATCTAAATCCACTTCGCTCCATTTTAATTGCGTTTCATTGGACTCAACGAAGACCTGTAGCTAATGTAAAAGGGGTGCTGCGCGATAATGATGTTAAATAAAAAAATCATGATATCTTGCCATCGTGCTATTCATTGTCTAAGGTTAAGAAGGCTCATATTCCTCAGGCAATAATTTTTATAACTTATTGATAGGTAAGCCACTGGTTTGACCAGTGAGACTCTCAAGGCTATGCCTTTAGATTTAGTGATGATGGTGTCAAAATAGCACTGTGGACTTGACGGTTTCACAGGAGTTTAATTATGACAACATCATCGTATGAGAGTTTAAGTCACTCGAAGTATGACTTACGTTGCTCATCATTCACTCCTCTGCGCCAATGAACGGGTAGATTTTAAATCATTGAGTATTTTTCTTACCGTATTTAATGGCAAACCCATCACGGAATAGAAACAGCCGTCAATACGTGAAATAAATTGCCCGATATAGCTTTGAATGCCATAGCCGCCGGATTTATCTTTGTAATTGCCACTGGTTAAATAGTGTTTTATTTCACGGTCAGTCATGTTTGAAAACGTAACGAAGGTTTTATTCATTTCAATTTTTTGATAATCGTAAAAAGTGATGCCGACACTGGTGATGACTTCATGGGTTTTGCCGGCATAGCGTTTTATCATTTGAAACGCATCGTGCTCATCAATGGGTTTACCTAAAATCACACCATCTAACACAACTTCTGTATCGGCACAGAGTACCGGCATAGGTGTCAGTTGGTCCTGTAAGATTGTCTTCCAAGCAGCATCCAGTTTTTCTTTCGTGATACGCTTAGAATAAGCATCCGATGCTTCATTCGGAGCAACAATCTCAGGCGTATCAATAGGAAGAATTTCAAATTCGACTTCCATTTGTTCCAGTAATTCACGTCGTCTAGGGCTTTTTGAAGCTAAATATATTTTCATGTATGGGTAATAAAAGTGACAAAAAATTATTTTAACATGCAGAGGCAATATACTCTCTAAAATAATCAGCAAGTCGATGAGGCCTGTTGGAATAATAAGAGCGAAAAGCTTGCAGGTCGACACTCCTCATTAAACGATAACATCCAAACGCCCCAAAAATAGGCCAGAGTTTTTGGGCCAACATAAATCCCTTTAATAGCTGCTCTTTGCTCGCTATTGGTAACCACTTTTCAAAACAAGCGTTTTGAAGTTGACGATACGTTTGGTCGCCTTTTTTGATGCCATGATGAACCGTGGCTGTATAAAGAAAATTATGCAAAGAAAAAAATGGATGAGAGATCACGACTTCACCTAAATCAATCAGCGTCATTTTTTTTGTGCTTGGATTAAAGAGCATATTGTTGGTGTTAAAATCGAGTTGCACTAATGTTTCTGGGATCTGATATTCGGATAATAATGCGTATTGCTCAGCAACGTTTGGACTTAAATCGCGTAATATTTTAAGCTCATCATCTGTCATTCCATCCGCTTTTAAAAAGTCTGCTTGATTGATAATGTGGTCATACACTTTGGAGAATTTTTCCAATCGCCAATCAGGGACGCCTAATGCAATAAGGGATTGAATATGTTTCTCTGTTGCTCGTTGAATTCCTGTAAATTCTTTAACGGCCTGAATCAATAAGTCCGGCTGAAATTCATTCTTTAGATAAGCGCGTAGATTCAGTCCGGCATCTTTCATTAGAAAACAATGGAGCTCTTCGTTGATGTCAATCACAACCGGTACACGGGCATGACATTGATTCATCAAGAATTGGATGATTTGCGGATCTAACGATATATCCGTGGGCATTTGTTTTAAATAGACGTCGTGTTGCGACGTTGAAAATAGGATTATATTTGACCAAGGTGTTTCGATTAAAATTTCAGGTACCTGTTGTAGCGTATATCCATGTGAGGCCAGAGAAGTAGTTGCCCAGTTGATAATAGGTGTTTGAGTATTCATAAATCAATCCTGAACAAGTTGTATCCTGATTTTTAACTGAGAATAGTTGTTTAATGTTAGTCTGGTTGATTAGAATCAAAACTTCAAGTTGGTCATTAGGTGATAGTGATTGGTCGTCATCAGTCTAGTGCCTATGTTATGATTGTTTTTTGGATTTAATTTTTTATGCCCAACATGTTTTTAATTGCTTCTCGTGTACTTCTCATTTTTCTGTTGGGATATGCTTGTCTTGCTTCGGCCATCACGCCAAATGTCGCATCGCTTTCGATATGTAACGAGCAGCTGGTGACAGAGAGCAAAACTTCATTTTATGACAAATATAGGCATCGCTTAATTCCTGTTGTAGTTTATTCAAGATGTGTTTTAGAAAATCAATTGAAAACGGGTGCGTTTAAAGCGCCAGTTGTTATCATTAATCACGGATATACAGTGTAAAAGACAACATCACGGTTGTCGAAATGAGGCAAGCCAAACATATTGATCTTTGTGATCGAGGATCATTGTCAATTAAGCCAAAAATAAACCAAGTTATCTTGGCGTTTATTAATCAATACAAGTAGGGGCGGTGACATGAGCCCCTTATTTTTATTATTTCTATCTAATTTAGAAGGTTATTTTTATGCCTCAGATTAGCAGCAGAGGGATGGTGTTCACGGATTCTGCATTGGATGTGTTTTTAAAAGCATATGGCGATATTGATCAAGAAACGCAACAGCTCATGACGTTTCATGCTTTTTGTCATGGGATGAGTTTTTTGCCTTATGCTTTTGAACAAAATAAAGCGTCGTTAAAGCGGTGGGCAACCTTGGTGCTTGAGAGCGCTATGAAAAGAATCGTGGCTAAGAATGATTGAAGGTTAGAATAGGATTTGTTTGGATTAACTGACAGGCTGCTGCTCTAAAATTAAAATACAGTGATGTTTGTCGGTGCTGAAATTGGTCATCTGAAAACCTGATTTTTTATAACATCGAATGGCTTGCTCATTCTGTCTTTCAGGGTCAATAACAATGGCTTTGTAATTGCTTAGAAATTCCGTAATAAATTGATGAATGATCTGAATGCCTAAGCCCTTTCCGCGGTTATGATTATCCGCAATAAATAAATCCATCCCAACCATTTCATAAGACGGGTGTTTTTTAAACAAGGGGCTATCACGAGTGATCCCTTCCGGTAAGTGCTCGTGCAAGCAGTAATACTGAATAAAGCCCATGTCTTGTTGTTCATATTCAATAATAAAACTGGGGATATGATCGAGATTGACTAATCTAGGTTTGTATTTTTGAATCAGATCCTCTAAAGAGTAGGATTGATTTCGAGCATACAATTGACGAATCATGGGCTCTTGAAACCATCGGTGTAACTGTGGCATGTCTTCGAGCGTTAATGGTCTGAAATTAAACTTCATAGATTTCCTTCGTTCTGTTCTAGCAGTCTTATTAAGTTGATATCGTTTGATTGAATGTCCACAATCTTATGTCGCGATTTTTCACCTTTTTTAAGGATAATTTTTGATTTAGGTACTTTCAATAATAGGCTTAAGTATTTTATTAGAGCCATATTAGCCTGGCCTTCGATAGGTTGCGTTGTTAATTTAATTTTTAGCGAGCCTTCAAATAATCCCATGATTTCATTCTTTTTTGAGCCGGGTTGTACATACAGTTTTAATGTGATGACATTATTGCTTATTTGGTAACACGTCGATTGCATTATAAATCACTTAAAATTTATTTCTATAAAGATTGTGTATGTATGAAACTAAATACTTCTGCTGCGACACCGCGACAATTGCGACATTAATTGCAACTAGATGTTTTATATTAATCGTTTTTGTCGCAAATGTCGCGCTGTCGAAGACGGCTATTAAGATAAGGGTGTCATCTATATCTTGCAACGATATTGTCAATTTCAGGAATGGATTTTTATTGATACTCAGGCATAATAACAACCTTTTTAAGCTTTTTAATGAAAAATGAGTACCACTAAGAGGGTGCTTTAAACAAAAATTTTGTGACATGATCAGTAAGGATTATTATGTTTTCGCCTTTTTTTGATGAATTTCCTGAGTTAATCCACAGTGAATTTAGGAATGTTACCATCTTAGATAATGGTTCTACTCGCCATATTCCGCCTGGTAATTACGCGTTTTGCGAGTCATTTTGTACCGATTTAGACTGTGATTGTCGTAATGTTTTTATTCATGTTATTTCTGACAACAAGAAGAAGGCATGGGCTGTATTGCGATATGGATGGGAATCAAAGAAATTTTATAAGGATTGGTTTGGTGGTAGTAGTGAATTAGATGAATATTTCCCTGGAGTTGTTATTGACCCATTGCAAGGCGCATTAACTCCGATGACGGAAGAGTTTTTAGAGTTGTTCAAGCATATTTTGGAACAGGATAAACAATATGCAAAAAGGATAGAGACTCATTACAAATTATTCAAAGAAAAAATATCTAAAAAGAAAAACAAACAGGATACGGTTGCTAAGGTTAACCGTAATGCCTTGGGTCAAAAGATTAAGCGAAACGATCCGTGCCCGTGTTCAAGCGGCAAAAAATATAAGCAGTGCTGTTGTTTAGGTGAGCTTCGTGTGATTTGATTATGAGTATGAGCTTTAAATGAATAGACATGAATTATCTAAAAAAGTTGTCCTGATTGCGAATCAGGAACTTGCTAAAAAACAATATGTTTCCGCCATCGATATTTTGCTTGGCTTAGGGTATTTATCGCCTACCGTTCTTGAAGATTGGCGAAGAGGACGATGTGATTACCTTGAACAACGTCTACAAGTAAATTTAGGTAAATTAAGTTTTGTTATGCAATGTTTTCGAAAATGTGCAATTAATCAAAGTTTATTGCCAAGAGAAACCACATATGTTCAAAAGGCATCATCTCGTACGATTCATTTACGCTTTAGTAAAAGTGGTCAAGAAAGTATAGAGAGGCACTATCGAACGCATTATATTTCTCCTGCCTTAACAGCGCAAAAGCAACAACGTCTTATTGAAAAAGTTGAAAAATCTGCTGAACCGGTCGTTTATATTATTGTGAGCGATTCTCAGTGCTTCAAATGTGGAAAAACTTTGCCAAAAGGCAGTTTTTTAATGATGGATCAAAGTAATCCTCATTGCTTGAGTTGTACTGAATATAAGGATCTCGTATTTTTGCCGGCTGGAGATGCATTATTAACAAGAAGGTCAAAAAAGTATTCTGAAAAATCGGTGGTAGTTGTGAAATTTAGCCGTGTAAGAAAGAGGTATGAGCGGCAAGGGCTCCTCGTGACAGAAGAGTCTTTATTGAAAGTAAAAGAAGAGCCCAGTGACGGGGAGGAGTAGTTTCTTGGCGCAAATGTTGTATGGGATGCACAAAAAGTAGGTTATTATGTTTGAGATCCTTATGGCATGCTCAAATCTATTTATGTTGAATTCCAATATAAATATCTAATTCAACGCGCTGATGATCCTGCGCCCGATCATCGTAAAGCTCAAAATCTGCAATATAAGAACGTTGACCACCTAAATCACTTGACGTCATATTCCAAATATCATGCCATGCATTAATGCATACTTCAGGCATCGGTGCGGGGCCATTGGTAAATTTAGCGTATGTTTGTGCAGGGATGATAAGTTGTGTCAGGCCATCTGTCATATTGGAGATATCGGTAACTGCTTCGCCAATAAAATACGTGTATTCGCCCGATGCATCAGATTCATAGTCGGTATAAACTCGATTCCGCAGTTTTTTAAAATAAAGGCTAACTAAAATAGGTCAACTAGGC
>JAACPN010000052.1 GCA_009995425.1 Legionella sp.
CAATGTATATTCTATATCAGCAGGCCGATGTGTTGATGAAACAAACCCCGCCTCAAAACGCGATGGCGCCAAATAGACACCCGCATCCAGCATGCCATGATAAAACGCACAAAACATCGCATCATCAGAAGCCGCGACATCGCCTTGATTACGAATGTTTTGATTACTCGTAAAACAAAAGCCAAACATCCCGCCCAAAGATTTTGCTTGCAGCGGTATGTGATGCGTCGCGGCCACATCCATGAGCCCCGTCACTAAAGCCTTGGTTTGATAGCCTAGCGCATCATAAAAACCTTCAGCTTGTACCGCCCGTAACGTTGCAAGCCCTGCTGCCATCGCCAATGGATTTCCTGACAAGGTTCCTGCTTGATACACCGGGCCTTCGGGTGCTAAATAATCCATGATCGCCGCTTTGCCTCCGAGCGCCCCTACAGGCATACCACCGCCGATCACTTTACCGAGTGTGGTGAGATCGGGGGTTATATGATAAAGCGCTTGTGCTCCACCCAACGCCACACGAAAACCGGTCATCACTTCATCAAAAATCAAGAGCGCACCTGAGCTGTCACACAAAGCCCGTAAACCTTCTAAAAATCCTGCGTCGGGCAATACAAATCCCATATTACCCGCAATCGGCTCAACAATAATCGCGGCAATATCATCCCCATGCTTTTCAAACAATTGAGTTGTTTCTTCTAGATTATTAAAATCTGCCACCAGCGTGTGCTCAGCTGTGCTTGCTAAAATACCGGGAGATGACGGTATACCCAACGTCAACAAGCCTGAACCCGCATTAACTAATAAGCTATCACTATGCCCGTGATAACAGCCTTTAAATTTAAGAATTTTAGATTTGTTGGTATATCCTCGCGCCAATCGTATGGCGGTCATGGTTGCCTCAGTACCTGAATTAACAAAACGTATTTTTTCAAGCGCTGGCATGCATTGTCGAATTGTTTCCGCCAAATCCGTTTCTTTTGCGGTGGGCGTGCCAAAACTCATGCCATGATGTAGCGCCTCAGTCACTGCAGTCATGACCTGTGCATCGCAATGACCTAAAATTAGAGGCCCCCACGATCCCACATAATCAAGATATTGCTTACCATCCACATCCCAAACGTGCGCACCTTGTCCACGCTCAAAAAATACGGGCGTACCTCCGACACCTTTAAATGCACGTACTGGCGAATTCACGCCACCAGGAATCACGGCTTTTGCGGCATCAAATAATTGATCAGAGCGAGTCATGGCTGTATTCCTTCATTTAATTAAAACTAAAAATTTTGCATATTGTATAGGAAAAAAAATACCCAGGCCATATAATAGCCCACCATGAAACAACATACTTTCGATGTTATTATTATCGGCGCAGGTGCCGCAGGCCTGATGTGCGCCATTGAGGCCGGAAAACGCGGTCGACGTGTGCTCGTGCTCGATCACGCCAACAAAGTCGGTAAAAAAATACTGATGTCGGGTGGTGGACGTTGTAACTTCACGAATTACTATATCGACCCAACCCGCTATATTTCACATAATCCCCATTTTTTAAAATCGGCATTAAGCCGCTACACCCCATGGGATTTTATTGAACTGGTCAAAAAACATAAGATTCCGTTTTATGAAAAAACGTTGGGCCAATTGTTTTGCGTGAACAAATCAAAAGACATCGTTAACATGCTGCTTGCTGAATGTGATGACGCCGGTGTCACGGTACAAATCAACACAAGCATTCATCAAATAAAACAACGTGAGCATCACGGCTTTCAACTCAAAACATCGCAAGGCGATTTAACCACCCAATCACTGGTAATAGCAACCGGAGCACTCTCCATCCCAACCCTGGGTGCAACGCCTTTTGCCTATCACATTGCCGAGCAATTTGGCCTTAAGGTTTGGCCAACACGCCCGGGCCTTGTGCCGTTTACACTCGATCCACGCGATAAAGAAAAACTCACACCATTATCAGGCATCGCGCTTGATAGTGTGGTGCAATATAAACAGATTGAGTTCAAAGAAGGTCTATTATTCACGCATCGCGGCTTAAGCGGCCCCGTTATTCTTCAAATTTCCTCGTATTATCAGCCCGATGAGCCTATATCTATTAACTTGCTTCCCGAGATCAATCTGCTTGAAGCTTTAAAAACCGCGCGAACCGCTTCGCCTAAAAAACAATTAAACTCCGTGCTCACCACATACCTACCCAAACGTATCACCGAAATATTTACCCCCGAACATCTTGCTACAAAAAATCTTGCTGATTTATCTAATCCCGATTTAGAACATATCGCAAACACCATCAATCACTGGCGTATCAAGCCTAACGGCACCGAAGGGTACCGTACCGCCGAAGTTACGTTGGGCGGAATAGACTGCAATGCTATTTCTTCTAAAACGATGGAGGTCAACACGGTACCTGGACTTTATTTTATTGGTGAAGCGCTCGACGTCACCGGCTGGCTTGGTGGTTATAACTTTCAATGGGCGTGGTCATCAGGTTGGGTTTCAGGTCAATATGTTTAAATTAATTCCTAATAGTTTTATTTTTTAATTTCTTTTAAAAAATAGTTATGTTATACTTAAAGTGTACCGAATGGGGGTGACCAGGTTTCGACGTAGGTTACAAAACCTGAAGGGCATGCCGAGGTGGAGATCACTCGTAAAATATACTCAAATAAACTTAAATGCTAAAAATGATGCAAACTTCGACGGTGTTGCTTTAGCTGCATAAGCTTCGGTTACATTGTTCGAGCCGTGTACTGCCATAAACCGCGGTACCCCGTTGACCGAGCTCGCTTATCGGTATCGCATCAACGGTCAAAAGAGATAAGCTAGCGTATTGTGGTGTCTCGACTCAATACGTTAAATTAGAGAATCGCCAAAGACTATCCTGCCCGTCGGAGCGTCGTTGGTTAAAAACAAAAGACACGGCTAAGCATGTAGAACTGATGGCCGAGTGTTTGCGGACGCGGGTTCGATTCCCGCCGCCTCCACCAACTTAATATTTATTACCATCCAATAACATCCAAAAACACTTTAAAATCAAATAGATACTATACATTAATGGCCATTAAGGCCTTTTGTCGTCCATTGACATCCGCACATTTTAGGGGCAACATTGGGGGCAAGTTGTATCGCCGTAAATGAGTTGCCCCCGAAATGCCTTTAAATGCCACCCAGCTTCGTAATATTAAGCCCACAGAAAAAACTCAACGTCTTTTTGATGGTGGAGGTTTATACCTTGAAGTCACACCTACAGGGAAAACTTGGTGGAGATTAAAATATCGCATCAATAATAAAGAGAAACGGATATCACTTGGTGTTTTTCCTGACGTAACTTGCCAAAGCACGAGATAAACGTGATGAAGCGCGAAAACTCTTAGCTGATGGCGTTGATCCAAGCGAACATCGCAAGGTTATGAAACGTGTCGAATTAGAGCGTACAGTTAACAGTTTTGAAATAGTGGCTAGAGAATGGTTTGTAAGGCACTCCCCAAGTTGGGTGAAAAGTCATTCAGACAAAATCATTCAACGCTTTGAGCGCGATATTTTTCCCTGGATCGGTAATACCCCAATTTCTGAAGTTACGCCGCCTATATTACTATCAGTAATAAGACGAATAGAAGAACGAGGCGCATTAGAAACAGCACATAGGGCTTTAAATACATGTGGCCAAGTGTTTCGTTACTCCATAGCTACTGGCCGATCAGAACGTGACTGCTCACAAGACTTAAAAGGAGCATTGCCTCCCGTTAAAGCTAAGCATTTTGCCGCACAAACTGATCCAAAACGATTTGGTGATTTGCTCAAAATATTTGAAGACTACCATGGTTCGCTAATAGTACGCTGCGCACTACGACTGGCCCCTCTTGTTTTTGTAAGACCTGGTGAACTACGTCATGCCAAGTGGAAAGACATTGATTTTGAAGCCGCTCAGTGGAGTTATATTGTAACCAAAACAAATTCACCTCATATCGTGCCCTTGGCAAGTCAGGCCATAGCTATACTGAAAGAGCTTCACCCCCTCACAGGCAATAGTACCTTTATTTTTCCATCAGCCCGAAGCAATGCACGTCCAATGAGCGACAATGCCATTTTAGCCGCTTTGCGTCGCGTAGGAATTGGCAAGGAAGAAGCAACAGGCCATGGTTTTAGGGCTACAGCACGTACCTTACTTGATGAAGTCTTAAGAATACCTCCTCACCTCATCGAACATCAACTTGCTCACGCTGTCCGAGATCCTAATGGTCGTGCTTATAACCGAACTACACATTTACTAGAACGTAAAAAAATGATGCAAGATTGGGCTGATTATATCGATAGCCTTAAAGAACTGTAGCGAAAAAATATTATATACTCGATTCCGAAGTTTTTAATGCTTGACTTTCAAAGATCTCGACGTACCGCGTTTTATGCGCGGTATC